>NZ_LEKI01000135.1:0-15954 GCF_001029525.1 Nocardiopsis sp. RV163
GGAGGTCCGGACCCCTGACACCGAGCGCGACGACCGCGCAGACGGCGGCCAACGGCCAGATCACGACTCCTCCTCGGGCGGGAGGCCGTCGAGCAGGGCCCGCAGGGCGCGCACGTCCCGGGGGCTCATGCCGTCCACGAACCGCAGCAGTGTGGCCTCGGAGTCACGGCTGCCGGTCAGCGCCTCGTGCATCACGTCGGCGGCGTGCGCCGAACGGTCCCGCACGGGGCGGTAGAACCACACGCGGCCGAGCTGTTCGCGGTCGACCCACCCCTTGCGCCTGAGGTTCTCCAGAACGGTGGAGATGGTGGTGTAGGCGGTCGCGTGGTCGGTGAGGCGCTCGCGCACCTGCCGCACCGCGAGGGGTCCGGACGCCTCCCACAGGACCTCCATGACCGCCGCTTCCAACGGTCCGAGTCCAGGAATCATGACGCCCGTGTCCCACCTTTCGCCGCGCGGATCGGGTTCAGCATAGTGGTGCCCCCTCACTCCCGTTCGGGCTCGTCAGTCGCGTTCGGGCCCGGAGCGGGCCACGGCGACGTAGGAGCCGTCGCCCGCCTCCACCAGTACCGGGCCGCGCTCCGGCCCCGCCACGGGGATCTCCCACGCACCCTCCTCCAGGGTCCGCCCGTCGGCCGTGGACAGGACGCGGTTCCCGTCGTCGGCGGCGGTGTACAGCAGGCCGCCGACGACGCGCACGGGGCGTTCGCCGGGACGGGCCTCCACCGACCAGAGCCCGTCCCGGGAGGGTCCCCCGCGGCCCAGGAGCACGGGCGCGTCCGTCGTCGCGGAGACGCCCGCGACCGCCGCGCGCCCGGAGCCGTCCCCGACCGTGACGGGTGCGGTGCGTGAGGACAGCTCCGCCAGGAGGCGGCCGTCGAGTATGTCGTGCACCGTGTACACCGACGCGCCGCCGCGTTCCCAGCGCAGGGTCACCAGCCCGGCGGAGTCGCTCGCGGGGCGGTGGCCGTAGGTCAGGGTGGTCTCTCCCGCCTCGTGGGCCAGGGAGGCGGGGACGGGAAGTCCGGAACCCCGCCACAGTTGCTCGCCCGAGGAGGTGTCGATCGCGCGGAGCCCGCCGTCGCGGTGGACCAGGAGGGTCCCCTGGTACTCGTGGAGCACCGCGTCACCCTCCTCCTCGTCGGCCGCCACCGCCCCGGTGCCCGCGGCCAGGGCGACCCCGGGGCCGGTCTCCTCGCTCATGACCGTGTGCGAGACCCGGGCGAAGACCAGGCCGGGGCCCACCCACGTGCCCGGCACCTCGGTCGGCCCCCAGACCCGGCGCCCGGTGGAGGGGTCGTAGGCGGCCGCGGTGACCGTGGCGGCCAACAGGCCGCGTTCGGGCGCGGCGTCGCTGTCCAGGAGCACGACCAGGTCCTCGCCCCGATTGCCGCGGGTCGTGGTGAACCCCGTGCAGCTCGGGTTGCGCGGCGCCGACCAGCGGGTGCGCCCTCGGGCGTCCACTCCTAGGAAACGCAGGTCCCCGCCCCCTTCGTCGGCGACCAGGCCGACGAAACCGTCGTCGGCGGCCTTGGGCTCGGAGGAGTAGGGGGAGGTCCACAGCCCCCGGTCGCCGAGCACGCCGGGGACGCGCGCGGAGTCCACGGCCACCGGGGGAGCGGGAGGTGCGTCCAGGGGCCGCGCGTCCCGGGGGGCGGCGAGTTCGGGCCTGCCGCAGGCGGTGAGCACCAGCAGCAGGCACGCCGCTGCCGCCGTGCGCACCGGGTCGCGTGCCAGTCGTGTTCGGCCCGGCCCGGGGGTGTTCGGGCGGGGCGTGGGCGGTCCGGGAGGCTGGAGGGGGGCCATGGTCACCGCCCGGCCGCGCGCAGCGCCGCCTCGACGCTGTCGGTGAAGGCCTCCAGGGGCTGGGCGCCCAGCACGGGGTCGCCGTTGACGAGGAAGGCCGGTGCGCCGCTCATCCCCATGTCCTGCCCCTCGGTGAAGTCCCGTTCCACGGCCGCCCCGGACTCGGCGGAGTCCAGGTCGCGGGCGAAGGCGTCGGCGTCCAGGCCGATCTCCCCGGCGGCGGCGCGCATGCTCGCGCGCACCTCGTCCGCGTCGTTGGTGAAGTCCTCCGGGGCGGCGTAGACGCGCGCGTGGTACTCCCAGAAGCGGTCCTGGTTCCCGGCGGCGACCGCCCCCCAGGCGAGCAGGCGGGAGCCCTCTCCGAGGTAGGGGAACTCACGCCATTCGATCCGGACCAGTCCCGGGTCGATGTAGGCCTCGACCAGTGCGGGCCGGGTCCGGTGGACCCAGTCGGCGCAGAACGGGCAGAGGTAGTCGGAGTAGACGATGAGCACCACCGGCGCGTCGGCGGCCCCCATCGCGTGCGGGTCGGCCGGGTCCCGGCGGGCCAGTTCCTCTCCCGCGGCCCGCGTCTCCTCGCTGACCGTGTCGGCGGCGGTCCCGCCGGGGGAGTCCGCGGCCCCGGAGCCCTCGGCGTTCACGAAGAGGGCTGTGAGTAGCAGCAGCGCACAGGCGGCTCCGGCCAGCAGGAGGGCCGGTGCGCTGTCGCGTCGGGATGGCTCGGACATGGTCTGGGGCCTCGCACGCGGTAGCTTCTATGGACGATAGTTTTTATTCTATCCAGGATAGAACAACGTCCGTCGGCGGGCCGGACCCCTTGCGCGCCGAACTGAGGGCGGGGGCCGGTCGCCGGGAACCGCGACGCCCAGGGGGTTTCGGCCCGCGCCCGCCGCGGTCCGGGGTGAGCACGCCCGGGCGCGTTCGGGACGCCCCTATGGACGTCAGGCGTCACCGAGGTCGACGGTGGGCCGCCGGGCCGTTGAGCACGCTGCCGTCGGTGTCGTACCGGGAGCCCAGTCCCGAACAGCGTCCTGCCAGTCGTTTCCAGTGGGTGCGGGGGTCCGTGGAGGGTGGAGGGGCTTCGCCGGGGGACTGAGCGCGAGCACTGCCGACTTCCGCGTCCGGCGGCCGCGGAAAACCGCTCGACGGCTTCGCCGAGCCCTGACACAGTGGCGCACCATGACGACTCCCGAACTCGTGACCGCCGCGGACGTGCGGCTCATGCAGGGCCTGGCGCAGCGCGTCACCGCGATCCGCCCGGACCTGGTGAACAGCGACGCCTCGTTCGGCGAGCTGGCCTGGAACTGGGGCAGGGGGCACGCCAGCGACGGCGCGACCTGGCCGCGTCGCCTGTGGTTCTCCGGCGGGGAACTGGCGGCGTGGGGCTGGGTCCGCCTCCCGCGCCGGGTGATGCTGAGCGACGGCTCGGTCAGGGACGCCACCGGCGCCTACCTGATGCACCAGGTCCACCCCGACCACGCCGGGCTGGTCGACGAGGTGATCGCCTGGTACGACGCCACGGCGGCGGGCCTGGAACGCACGGTGCTGCCCAGCGCCGCCGACGGGTTCGCCCTGGAACGGTGGGCGGCGCACGGCTACGGGACCGACCCCGAATCGCTCGGCGACGACGGGACCTGGACCCAGCTCAACGAACGCGACCTCACCGACGTGGAACAGCCGGTGCTGCCGACCGGGTTCCGGTTCCGCACCGCCGACGAGGCCGGTCCGGAAGCTGCGGTCCGGGCACATCTGGACGCATGGGCCCCCTCGGCGTACACGGCCGAGGCTTACCGGGGCGTCCGGCGGACGCCGGGGTACCGCGGCGACCTGCACGTCCTGGTGGAGGCGCCGGACGGGACGATGGCGTCCTCGACGGTCATGTGGCTCGACGAGGCCAACGGGACCGTCGAGTTCGAGCCGGTCGGCACCCATCCGGACTACCGGCGCCTGGGGCTGGGCAGGGCGATGCTGCTGCACGGGATGCGCCTGGCGAGGGCGGCCGGGGCCACGCACGCGACGGTCGCCTGCCTGGGCGCGCCGGGGCACCCCGAGGCGCGCGGGCTGTACTACGGCGTCGGGTTCCGGATGCTCGCGCGCGACGCGCCGCTCGTCAAGGCCGCGACCGAGAGGTGACGTCCGTGCGACTCCTGATGCATGAGATGGGAGTGTGGTTCCTGATGACCTCGGGTAGGGGCGGGCCGGTCATCCGACAG
The DNA here is from genome assembly GCF_001029525.1 of Nocardiopsis sp. RV163. NCBI lineage: Bacteria > Bacillati > Actinomycetota > Actinomycetes > Streptosporangiales > Nocardiopsidaceae > Nocardiopsis > Nocardiopsis sp. RV163. The sequence continues at coordinate 4,020 of NZ_LEKI01000135.1, forward strand.
TGAGGAGATCGGACATGAGCGTTCCGGAGGAGTCCAGGCCCAAGACCGCGGACACCGACCAGGTCGTCGAGGCCGGCCACAGCGACGACGCCCGCGAGCCGGACACCCGGGGAGAACTGGAGGCCGAACTCCAGGACAGGATGGAGGAGCAGGACCTGAGCCGCGAGGACTTCGGCGGGGAGTGAACCGGCCGTGCTCCCGGGGCCGCACCGACCGGCGGCGGCTCCGGGACCGGCCCGTCCGGGGCGGCGAACGGGTAGGCCCACGGTATGAAAGATCCCTCCGCGCACGCCGCTCCCGAACCCCGTGACCCCCTCACCCGTCTGCTCCTCCGCGCCAACCGGAGCGAACGCGGCAGGAAGGTCTCCTACGGTCTCTACCAGGGCCTTTCCTTCGGCTGCGTCATGGCCCTCGCCCATCTCCTGATGCGCGGGTCCGACCCGTGGACCTCGCTCCTCTACGGGGCCGCCTCCGGCGCGTTCTTCGGCTCGTTCATGGCCCTGTTCACAGCCCCGCCGCGACCGCGGGTGTCCCGCGACCCGGCGGTGCGGGCCGCCGTCGCCCCCGGACCTTGCGCGCCGCCACTGACCGGCTGATCCTCGGCCGACCCGGCGCCGACCCCGAGACCAACCGTGTGGCCGCCCTCCAGGCCGAACAGGTGCTCGGCGCCGCCTCCGTGGAGATCCCGGCGGCGGTGGCGGCCCTCGTCGCGGCCGTCTGCGCCCTGGGCGCCCTCGCGCTGCCCTCCGGTGGCACACTGGACTTTCCGCGCGCCCTGCTGGGGACGACCGCCCTCACCTGTGTCCTGATCCCGTGCCTCGTGTTCCCGGAGAGGCTCCTCCGCCGGCGGCGCAGCAGGGAGTTCCTGGCGCTGCACAACCCGTCCGACCGCGACCGCTCCGACTCCGGCCGCGACTGACCCGAGGCCCCGTCCGGGGCCGCGCGTCGGCGCCGACCGGCCCCGCCCGCAGGCGGATACGCTGTCCCGGTCCGCGCGAGGCGCGCGCGGCCCCGCGAGCAGCGAAAGCGAGACGATGAGCCCTTCGATCGCCACCAACACCCGTGTCGACCTCGACGGCCTGCTGGAGTTCGTGCGTCCGCGCCACCACGCGCTCCTCATCACCCGCCGCGCCGACGGCGGGCCCCAGGCATCCCCGGTGACCTGCGGCGTCGACGCCCGGGGCCGGATCGTGGTCTCCACCTACCCCGAGCGCGCCAAGACCCGCAACGCCCGGCGCGACCCCCGGGTCAGCGTCCTGGTCCTGTCCGACGACTTCGACGGCGCCTGGGTCCAGGTGGACGGCGAGGCCGAGGTCATCGACGGGGAGGACGCGGTCGAGCCCCTGGTCGAGTACTTCCGCGTGATCTCCGGCGAGCACCCGGACTGGGACGAGTACCGCGAGGCCATGCGCCGCCAGGGCAAGTCCCTCGTCCGCGTCACCCCGAAGCGGTGGGGCCCGGTCGCCACCGGCGGCTTCCCCGCCGACCGGGTCTGAGCCCGGCGGTCCGTGACCGGGTTGCGCCGACCGGGCCCGGCCGCCGCGCCCTCCGGGTCATCGCCCCGCGGGCGGCGGCCGCCAGTCGTCGTCCGGAGGCGCGGCCCCGCGGTCCGGCGGGTCCCCGCCCTCGGGCGGCGGCTTCCAGTCCTCACCGGACGAGGACCCCGAGGTTCCCTCCCCGGGCCGGGCGGTCCCCAGGCCCGGCGTGCTGCCCCCGTCCCATCCGGTCGGGTACCGCCTGCCCTCGGGCCGCTCCTTCCAGTAGTCCGGAGAGCGCACGGCCTCCTGCTTGCGGATCGTGTCCCTGCGGATGATCCACAGCACGAGGAGGATCACCCCGACCGGGATGACGAGGGCCATCAGGACTCCGAACAGCGCGCCGGGTGTCGCCCACTCCATCGCCTACCTCCTTCACCTGGGGGCGCGGTCCTCACAGGGCCGCGAGCAGCTCGCGGCACGCGCTCTCGCAGCGGCGGCACGCCTCGGCGCACACCCAGCAGTGCTCGTGCCGGGTGGCGTGCCGGTCGCACTCCTCGCCGCACAGGCGGCAGGCCTCCGCGCACGCCTTGACCAGAGCCCGGGCGAGGGTGTCGTCCTCCCCGGTCCGGCGAGAGAGCACCCGCTGGGTGGACTCGCACACGTCGGCGCAGTCCAGGTCCAGGCGCACACAGGCGACCAGGTCGGCCACCGTCCGCTCGCCCAGACAGGAGTCCGCGCACAGCACGCACGCCTGCGCGCACGCACCGCAGGCCTCGATGCAGGCCCGCACCTTCTCCTCGACCCCGTCGCCCCGGCGGTCGGATCGGGTGTCCAGCATCTGTCCGACGACGCTCATGACTCCTCCTCGAACGTTCTCCGGTCCGGACCCGGACCGGGACCTTCAGAGCGTGAACCGCAGTGCGAAGTGGTTCAGTGAGGCGGGAAGCCCCGACGCGGGCAGCGGCCCGCCCGCGTCCACGCGGGTCAGGTTCCGGCCCCGGAGCAGGGCGCGCAGGAACAGCGACACCGTCAGCGGCACCAGGTCGCGCGCCGCGCACCCGGCGGGGCCGTAGCTGAAGGGCACGATCCCCGGCTCCGCCTCGGCGCGTCCGTCGAGCCAGACCTCCGGCTCGAACGCGTCCGCGTACGGAAGCCGGGAGGAGTCCCGGTGGAAGTAGGAACTCGCGATGAGGAAAGCCGTTCCCGCCTCGAACACCTCCTGCCGCCAGGCCGTCTCCCGTGTGCTCTCCCGGAGCACCATGAGCGTGGTCGGCCACAGCCGCACCGACTCGCGCACCGTCGCCCGCAGCAGCGGCAGGTCGAGCCCCTCGCGGCCGTCCGCCTCCTCGCGGGCCGCGTGGGCGCCGGGGCTGAGCGAGGTCAGCAGCGCCAGGGAGCGGAACGCTGCGACGGCGGCCGCGTCGAAGGCGAACAGCCAGTGCGCCACCTGGTCCTCGGGGTGTACCTCCGCGCCCCGGCCGTCCCCGCCCGGCCCGCTCCCGTCGGGGGCCGTCGCGCCGCGGTTCCGCCCGCTCTCTCCGCCCCCGCCGCGGGGGCACCCGGCGGCCGACCGCGCGGCGGCCGCTCCCGCGACCAGGCGGGCGGCGAGGCTGCCCGGTTCGGCGCGTTCGACGCCGGCGCGCACCCGTCCGAGGAACTCCTCCCTCGCCGCGTGGTCGGTCGGGGCCGCGTAGGCCCAGTTCGCGCGCGAGCGCAGGGCGTGCAGGATTTCGGTCGTGCGGCGGTCCTCCGCGGCGAACGGGCCGAAGACCACGCGCCGGGCCATGGCGTGGAAGGAGTCGGCGAACCTGCGCCAGTCCAGGACCCCGCCGTCGCGCAGGGCCAGTCTGAGCGCCAGCGCCTCGTCGTCAGCCTCTCCGGCGACGACGTCCCCGTCGGGGTGGATCGTCTGGCCCGGCACCAGGGCGGCGACGTTGGCCGCGCGGCGCCCGGGCCGGGTGTCGTGGTCGGAGACCAGTACCCCGTGCGGCTGGAAGTGGGAGAGCGCGCCGTGCTTCTCCACGCCGCCGGGTGAGAAGGGTTCGGGTGTCTCCCGCAGGAGTCGTCCCACGTCCTCCGGGGACAGGACCAGGGCGAGCCGCCGCCCGGCCAGGCGCAGCGGCAGCGGGTCGTCACCGTGGCGCTCGCGCAGGCCCCGCAGGAGCGAGACCGCCTTGCGGTCGGCGTCCAGACCTGTGACCAGGCCCGTCATCAGCGGGCGGCGCGCGATCACGCCCCGCGCCAGGTCGGGCAGCAGAACCGAGGACAGCACGCGCGCCGCCTCCGCGGCGGTGGGGCGGCGCGCCCTCCGCCGGGGTTCCGCCTCCGGCCGGGCACCCGCGTCCTGTGGCGGGTGCGCTCCCTGTCGCCTGTGCGCCTCCTGGTGTTCTGTGGGCATCGAGACCGTCCCCCTCGATCGGTTCGCTCCGGTGGATCGCTGTCCTCGGCTTCGAGCCCCCGCGGTTCCGGCTCCGTGCCGGTCCCCGCAGCTCCCATGGCCCCCGCGGACCCCGCGGCCCCCATGAGTGCCGGTGATCCGGCTCCCGTGTTCCCTGCCCGGGTGGGGTGCGGGCCTTCCGGACGCGGTTTCGTCCGCCTCGGCCGCTCACCCGCCGGTTCCGGGCTCTACTCCGTCCCCTGCCCCGGTCCGGGCGTGTCCGAACGGGGACGCACGGGACTTCTGCGGTTTGCGCGGCCGCCGTGCGCCGTCCGGCCCCGCCTCCACGGTGCCGGGACGCCCCCGCGCACACGGGCGCCCCGGCCCGCACCGGACCGGGGCGCCCGCCGTTCCCCGACCGCGAACGGCCGCGGGTCAACGGCCGCGGATCACAGGTGGTCCCGGGGCAGCGTCTCGGTCCACTGCCGGGAGAAGACCCGCTCGTCGTTCTCGAACGCGTCCAGCGTCGCGTACACCCGGAACTCGGTCTCGGTGCACTCCAGCGACGTGTGGGTCTCGGTCCGGGTCCGCCACCCGTCCCGCGCGAAGCGCATCGTCCACGTCGACTCGCCGCGCGCGGACGTGAAGTCGCCCGCCACCGACTCGTAGTACTCGTAGGCGCGTCGACCGACGTCCAGGTCGATGTCGTCGAAGTGCAGGATGCCGCCGTCCTTGACGATCTCCAGGACCGACCGGGTGTCCACCAGATCCCTGTAGACGGTCCAGCTGTGATCCGGCTTCTCCCGGCGCGTGGTGGAGATCTCCGGTGACCCCTCCGGCTCCCCGAAGGGCTCCGGGCGCGGATCGTCGGCCTCCGAGCGCGGACGGACCGGCAGCAGCAGCCTGCTCTCCTCCGGGTGCACGGTCAGCAGGGCGGGCTTCGGCGGCGGCCAGGCCAGCGGCCAGTAGGAGGTGGACAGCGACAGCCGGATGCGGTGCCCCACCGGGAACGCCTGCGCGACACCGTTCATCGTCACCTTCACCCGGTAGATCTCACCGGGTTCGAGCTTCTCGGGGCGCTCGTGGCTGTCGCGGTGGGTGAGGTTGAGCAGCCCGTAGGTCACCCGTGTGGCGCTGCCGTCCGGCGCGACGTCCACCAGCCGGGCGGCGACCATGGCAACCGGTTCGGTGACCGACACGTCCAGCTCCACCTCGGCGGCGCCCAGGATCTCCACGTCCTCCGACAGCACGTCGCTGTCGAAGACCAGGGAACCGCCGTCCTCCTCGCGCTGGTCGTAGGGCAGGTCCGGCGGGGCGTTGTAGGAGGCCCACTTGCCCGCGAACTGGCCCACGGTCAGCGGCGACCGCACGGTCAGCGACTCCGAGTGCACCTCCTCTCCGGGGCGGCCGATCCGGTACCTGGCCAGCGGGTAACCGCGGTACTCCACGTTCGGCGAGGGCCACTCGTCCTCGCGCACCCACCGGCCGGGGCGCTCGGTGTAGGCGGTGGAGGGGGGCACGCTGTCCTGCATCCACGCCCACAGGGACGGGCCCTCGTCGACGCCGTTCTCCCTGCCCTTGAGCCAGCGGTCCAGCCAGCGCACGACCTCCTGGAGGTAGCCGATCGCCGGACCGGGGGCTCCCATGTGCGGGTAGCGGTGCGACCAGGGGCCGATCAGCCCCCGGCTGGGCGCCTCCAGGTTCTCCAGCAGCCGGAAGACGGCGTTGGAGTAGCCGTCCGCCCACCCGCTGGAGGCCAGTACCGGGCAGCGCACCTTCGAGTAGTCCTCGCTCACCGACGCGTGCCGCCAGTAGTCGTTGCGCCGCTGGTGGCGCAGCCACTCCAGGACCCACGGTTCGGTGGCCTCCAGCCTCTCGTGCCACATCCGCCGCCAGTCCTCGCCGACGGTCGCCGGGTCGGGCGGGCAGGTGCCCGCGGAGAACATCGTCCCCGCCTCGGCGAGGTTGTCCGACAGCAGACAGCCGCCCATGTAGTGGAAGTCGTCGCCGTACCGGTCGTCGGTGAAGGAGCTGATGACGATCGCGCCCAGGCTCGGGGGCTGGCGGGCCGCCACCTGGAGCGCGGCGAACCCTCCCCAGGACAGCCCCATCATGCTGGTCTTCCCGTTGCACCAGGGCTGCTCGGCCAGCCAGGCCAGCACCTCCTCGGCGTCCTGCTGCTCGCGTTCCAGGTACTCGTCGGTGAGCACGCCCTCGGAGTCGCCCGTGCCCCGCATGTCCACGCGGACGCAGGCGTAGCCGTGTCCGGCGATGTAGGGGTGGTGCATGGAGTCGCGTACCGACGTCAGGTCGCGCTTGCGGTAGGGGATGTACTCCAGGACTCCGGGGACGGGGGACACGTCGGAGGAGGCCGCCCGCCACACCCTGGCGGCCAGGCGCACACCGTCCGACATCGGTATCCACAGGTGATCGTCCTCATGGACGGCGTCGGGCAGGTTGTTGACCACGTGCATGGACCGGGGGCCCTCCTAGTTCTCGGCCAGCTTGTCCTTGGTTCCGTGCTCGTCCTCGAACTCGAACGCGAGCTCGTCCACGCAGCGCTCGTACTTGGCGCGCATCTCGGTCTCGTCCTGGGCGCCGATGGTGATCTTGGCGAGTTCGTAGCTGTAGCTGTCCTGGTTGTTCATGTCCGAGAGCCGCTGGCCCCGCTCGGGCACGATCCCGATCGTCACGCCGGGCAGGGACTCCTCCAGTGCGGACACCTCCTCGGGGGTGGGCACGCGTGCGGCGACGCCGTCCTCGAAGCGGCGGTGGATCCACTCCGCGGCCACCCGGTACTCGCCCCGGGCGCCCTCCTCCAGGGCCGGGTCCTGCCCGAAGCCCAGGCGCAGCATGCGCTCGTGGTTGGCGACCCCGTCCACCAGCTCGAAGAGCTCGGCGTGGGACTGGGAGTGGCGCGTGTTCACCTCCAGCAGGCCCAGCTTCTCCTCCACCGGGTCGTAGAAGAACTCGACGCTGAACGTGGAGTTGTCCATCCCGACCCGCTCGATGACCTTGGCGGCCACCTCGGACATCCACCGGCAAACGTGCTCGGGGAGGCCGGAGGGGTACTGGTGGCGCAGGAACACCGAGCTGCCCGGGTAGTCGACCGAGTCCAGGGCGCCGTAGACCACGACCTCGCCCTTGTACACGTAGCCCTCGACGGCCGCCTGCACGCCCTGCATCGCGGCCTCGGCGAGGGCGGTGCGCCCGCCCACGGAGGAGATCTCGGGAGGCAGGTCCACCATCTCCAGGATCTGCTCGAAGGGGCGGCCGATGCGGTCGACGCCGTCGCGGAGCAGGGACACCGCCTGCTGGAACGCCTCGTCGTCGCCGACCTTGTAGGCCAGTTCGGAGGAGGCCGACTTCACCGGCTTGAGCCACATCGGGTACTCCGGGCTCTCGGGGGGAGCCGGGTCGGCCTCGGACAGATCGACCAGGCCGAAGGCCGGGTACTCGTCGATGACCTTCCGCTGCTCCAGCCTGCTCCAGTACTTGTGCTCGCACTTGACGAAGGACTCAAGGGAGGACGAGGGGAGGCCGCGGCGGGAGCAGAGGATGGGCACGAACAGGGTCACCGGGAAGTCCCAGTAGCCCACGATCGCGTCGACGCTCCCGTCGAAGTCGTCCAGGATCCTCTCCGCCTTGGCCAGGAGTTCCTGGATGTCGACCTCGCCGACCTGGAGTTCGTCCAGGCCCAGAAGCCGGTGGAATTCACAGTGCCGACCTGTGGGGGTCCTGCGCAGGATCTCCAGGTTGTGCTCGTCCAGGCCGACCACGAACACGTTCTTCACGGTTACCCGCACCGCCTTCCTTTTCTGGTGCTCCTCTGAGTGGGGATGCGTACGCGTCCGCCTAACCCGTGCGGGGTGCCGCAAACGCGGGCGTGTCGCGCCTCACGCCTCGGAAGCACTGGTCGTCGCGCCGCTACGGCGCGCACGCGCGGGCCCCGCCGCGGACGGTCGGAGGTCCGCGGCGGGGCCGGTGGAGCGGCGGGGACGCCAGTGGGCGCGGGGGCGTACCGGCCGGGCTGGTCCGGGGCGCCGGTGCGTCAGCGCGTGCGGGGGGCGTACCGGTCGATCTCGGCCAGCTCCTCGGCGTCGAACTCCAGGTTGGCGACCGCCGCCACGTTGTCCTCCAACTGCGCGACGCTGCTCGCGCCGATGACGGCGGAGGTCATCCGGCCGCCGCGCAGCACCCAGGCCAGCGCCATCTGCGCCAGCGACTGCCCGCGCCGCCGGGCGATCCCCTCGAGCCCGCGCACCCGCTCCAGCACCTCCTCGGTGATGCCCTCGGCGTTCAGGAACGGGCTGCTCCCGGCCGCCCGCGAACCCTCCGGCACTCCGTGGAGGTAGCGGTCGGTCAGCAGCCCCTGCGCGAGCGGCGAGTAGGCGATGGAGCCCGCGCCCGCCTCGTCGAGCACGTCGAGCAGCCCGTCCTCCACCCACCGGTTGAACATCGAGTAGGAGGGCTGGTGGATGAGCATCGGCGTGCCCAGGTCGCGCAGGATCGCCGCGGCCTCGCGCGTCTGCTCGGGCGAGTAGTTGGACACGCCCGCGTACAGGGCCTTGCCCTGGCGCACGGCCGTGTCCAGCGCACCCATGGACTCCTCCAGCGGGGTGTCGGGGTCGGGCCGGTGGTGGTAGAACACGTCCACGTACTCCAGGCCCATGCGCTCCAGGCTCTGGTCCAGGCTGGACAGCAGGTACTTGCGCGAGCCCCACTCGCCGTAGGGGCCGGGCCACATCAGGTATCCGGCTTTGGTCGAGACCACGATCTCGTCGCGGTGGCGGCGCAGGTCCCGGGCCATGACCCGCCCGAAGTTCTCCTCCGCCGAGCCGGGCGGGGGACCGTAGTTGTTGGCCAGGTCGAAGTGGGTCACCCCCAGGTCGAACGCGCGCAGCAGGACGGCGCTCTGGTCCTCGACGGCGCGCTCGTGGCCGAAGTTGTGCCACAGCCCCAGGGACAGGGCGGGCAGCCGGAGCCCGCTGCGGCCGCACCGCCGGTAGGGCATCGTCTCGTACCGCTCGGGGTCGGCGACGTAGGTCATGGCATCTCTCCCTCGTGTGGCTGTGCGCCGGGTCGTCGCGCGGAGCGGGCCGACCGGCGTGCGGAGAGTACAGCGCGCGGGGCGGGCGCACCAGCGGCGCCCCCGCGTCGGCGATTCGGGACGTCCGGAGCCGTGTCGGCCACGGCCGTCCCCGTCCCCCGTCGCCCCCGCGCGTGCCGATGAGCCCCGCTGCCGGGGGCCGGAACCCGCCACGGCCACGTTCACCTGCGGTTTCTCGTGGGGGCTCACGGGTAGTCCGTACGCCTGTCATCCCGGTTCCGTACCGACACAAGAGGGAGTGAACGTCGATGCACCACGAGACCCAGCCCCCGATCGAGGGATACGAGAGCCTTCCGCTGGGGACGCTCCAGCACCGTGTCCGCTCGCTCGACGCCGACCGGATGCGCCAGCTCATCCACTACGAGTCCGAACACGCCAACCGGATCAACGTCCTGGAGATCCTGGAGCACCGCCTGATGGAGCTGGAGCAGGGCGCCGAACCCTCCGGGGGCTCGCAGGACTTCCAGCCCGAGCGCCCGGGTCCGCCCGCCGGCGGCTCACCGGTGAGCGAGGACACCGCCGCCCCCGCGTTCAGCCCGCCGCCTCAGGGCGTCCCCAACCAGCCCGCCAAGCCCAAGGGCGACTACCGGCCCGGCGGCCGGTGAGTCGGTCCCCGGCTCCGCCGGGACACCGTTCCCCTGTTCGCGGCGGTGCCCGCCTCCGCCCCCGCTGACGGGAGCCCGGCCCGTGGAGGCGGACCGGAGTGCGGCCGCCGGCCGTTTTCACCGCGCCGCCTCGGGTATCCGTACACCCACATCCCCTGGAACGCTCTTCTCCGACGCACAGGGAGTGACATGGCGCTGGAATCCACCGCGGGCCCGGCCCGCGGCCACGGCGGACGGGGCGGCCGGTGATCCGCGGCAGGGCGCCCCTGGTCCTGGCCGGTGCGGGCTGGGCGGCGTCCCGACTCCGGGACAGGCGTGACCGGCGGGACGAACCCGAACCGCGGCGGCGCCGAGGCGGGACGGTCCCCTGGATGGCGGCCGGTGCCGCCCTGGGCCTGGGGGCCGCGGCGCTGGCCGGTCCGCGGCGGCCCGCCCTGCTGGACGGCAGGGTCGCGCTCATCACCGGCGGCTCCCGGGGGCTCGGGCTCCAACTGGCCCGCGAGTTCGGTCAGCGCGGCGCGTCCGTCGTGATCTGCGCCCGCCGACAGGACGGACTCGACCGGGCGGTGGCCGACCTGGAGCAGCGGGGCGTGCGGGCGCACGGCGTCCGGTGCGACGTCCGCGACCCCGAGTGCGCCGAGAAGCTGGTCGCGGAGGCCACCGAGGCATTCGGCCACCTGGACTTCGTCGTCAACAACGCGGGGATCATCCAGGTGGGGCCGCACGAGACGCTCTCGGAGAGCGACTTCCGCGAGGCCATGGAGACCATGTTCTGGGCGCCGCTGCGCATCTCCCGGGCCGCCATCGGCCCGCTGGAGCGCACCCGCGGCTCCCTGGTCACCATCACCTCGATCGGCGGCCACGTGAGCGTGCCGCACCTGCTGCCCTACTCCTGTGCCAAGTTCGCCGAGGTCGGCCTCTCCGAGGGGCTGGGGGCGGAGGTCGCCCGGCGGGGCGTGCGGACCACCACGGTGGTCCCGGGGCTGATGCGCACCGGCTCCCACAAGGCCGCCGTCTTCTCCGGCGATCCCGAACGCGAGTACGCCTGGTTCTCCCTGGGCGCCGGGCTGCCCCTGGTCTCGGTGAGCGGGGAGCGCGCGGCGCGCCGGATCGTGGAGGCGGCCGCGCGGGGGCGCAGCTACCTGGTGCTCACGCCGCTGGCCCGCGCGGCCATCGTCGCGCGGGGGCTGTGCCCCTCCTTCGTCCAGAGCGCCATGCGCCTCATGGACCGGGTCCTGCCGGACCCGGACGGATCCGTGGAGCGCAAGCCCGGGCGCGAGGCGGACGACACCGCGGTCAACCGGGTGCTGAAGCTGCCCACGGCTCTCAACGAGCGCGCGAGCGGGCGCCTGAACCAGAGGTACGACGAGGGCGGCGGCGCGTCCGGGGACCGGGGCCCGGACGCGGGCGGGCCGGAGGGTACCGGGCCCGGCCGCTGACCGGAGGCCGCCGCGGCGACCGGCGACCGCGAATAGGGAGGACACGGCGTGACGCGTTTCGGACGCTTTCCCGCGAGCGAGGAGCGCGGGCCCCTGGAACCGGCCCAGTCAGGCGCCGGCGGGAGAGGCGCCCCCGCTGCTGCCGCCGCCCCGCCACTTGGAACAGCTCACCCGGGGCCTGGCCGCGTAGGACACGGCGGCACGGGAGATGGCCCGCGGTACCGATCCGCAGGTGCGCTCGGCGGCCGTCCGCCCGTACCTGGAGGCCGGTGTGGACGGGGTCCACGTCTGACAGGCGGGCGACGACCAGGACGGCTTCTTCGCGTCCTACGCGGAGGAGGTTCTGCCCCGGCTGCGGGCCGGGGCCCGATGAGCGGTGCGGCGCGCGGGCGGCGTAGTCCGCGGGCCGCACCCGTGAGGAGGACAGATGCACACCCGTACCCGTGACGGCACCATGCGCGAACCGGGGCCGATGCCGCCGGACCCGTTCCCTCCGACTCCGATGCCGCCTCCCTCCCCGCCCGAGCCCGTGCCCGAGCCGGAACCGCCCGGCCCGGGACCGCTCCCCGAACCGCCGGGACCGGAGCCCCAGCCCGAACCGGCCTGAGACACCCGCCGGACCTCCGCGCGGGCAGGACCGCGGGGCGCGCACCGCAGGTGACCCGCGCGCCCCGCCGGTCCGCCGTGCGCGGGGAGGCGTCGCCCGTTCCGCGTGCGCCGCCGGGCGGGACCGCCGGGTGGGGGAGCGCCGACCGGACGCCCGGCGCGGGCGCGCACGGATGCGAATCCGTGGCGTCAGGGGGATTGTCCCGCGCGCGACGGTCGGCCTAGGTTGCACGGGAAAGACTCCTTCCGGTCCGGACCGCCCGCCCGGGCGGCGCCGGGCCGCCACCTGCTGGAGGAACCACAGTGGCGCAACCCCCCAC
>NZ_LEKI01000136.1:0-15862 GCF_001029525.1 Nocardiopsis sp. RV163
TCCACGCGCACGTGCCCCACACCCCGGGAGGAAAACCATGGCGATCTTCGCCGTCACCTACACCTACGCCCCCGACAGCGCCGCCGCGCGCGACGAGCACCGCCCCGCGCACCGCGACTCCCTGGCCTCGCCCGGACGGTGCTCCAGCCCCCGGTCGCAGTGCGGACAACGCGCCTCCAGGCCGGCCGAACCCAGCAGGAGCAGCGTGGGCAGGCGCGCTCCGCACAGGCACTCCCGGCGCCACAGCCCCCGCCCGCCGGGGCGGATGGAGCCGTGCCGCCGACCGCAGCGCGCGCACAGGTAGGCCGGGTAACCCAGCCGCAGGAAGCATCCCGGGCACACCATCCGGATCCGGCGCACCAGGAGCAATCCCGAGTCGGCGAGCCGCAGCGCTCCGACGGCGCTCCACGCCGAGGCCAGGTAGAGGCCCACCACCAGGGCGTGCACCAGGAACTGCGGCAGCAGGAACACGCTCCAGGGCGCCGCGGCGTTCCAGCTTCGCCCCACCACCGCGCGCAGGTCCCACCAGGCCGGACCGCCGTGGTAGGCCAAGTGCGCGGGGTCGTCCCGGGTGCCGGGCAGCGGCTCGTCCGGGTGGTCGCCCGCCCACATCACCTCACGCACGCGGCGCAGGTATGAGACCACCAGCACGCACCATCCGACCAGGAGGGCGGCGCCTCCCCCGAGCACCACGGCGCTCACCAGTCCCGCGAGCAGCCACCACCGCAGCAGGTAGACGACCAGCAGGCCCAGGCCCGCGCCGACGGCGATCAGGAGCGCCGCTCCGATCCGCGCGCCGCCGTCGTCGTCGCGCCGCGACCGCGCCGCCCCCCTCACGGCCGCCGCTCGCCCGACCGCGAACCCAACCCCAGGAACCCGCGCCCGCGCGGTTCGCGCGAGCGCCGCGCCCACTCGTCGAAACCGGCCGCCGACTCGCGCGGCAGCTGTCTGCGCATCCTCGCCAGGTGGCGCCGCCGCCAACCGCCCACGGCCGGTGCGAGCACCGACGCGTCCAGGCGCCCGGCACGCCCGTGCCCGGCCAGGACCCGGTGCCTCGTCGCCCGGTACACCAGGGCGGCCGTGGCCGTGTCCGGCCGGTCGTCGGCCAGCCGGGCCGACACCGCCTCCCCGTAGGCCTCGAAAACCCGTGCCGGGCAGTCCCGCAGGGCCTCGGCCAGCAGCGAGCACTGACCCCACCCCAGCAGCACGCGCACCACCAGTCGCCAGGCCACCTCCTCCACCGCCGGATGGGTCCCCCGCACGGCCGCGTACACGGCGGCGAGGCGCTCATGTGCCCGGTCCTCACCGGCCGCGCGCAGTGCGACCAGGGACGGGCGGACCTCGGACCACTCCATGACGACCCGTCGGCCGGAATCGGGAAGCCGGGTCCGCAGCCAGTGCCGGGACACCTCGTCCACCAGCTCCCGCCACGTCCGTTCCTGGCCCGCCCCGGGGGGCGCCGCCATCGCCTCGGCCACCCAGCCGCCCACTCCCGGCGCCACCAGGATCCCGGGGCGCAGCACCCGCAGGACCAGCAGGGCGGCCCGCGCCCCATGCCCGGGCCCCCACACTTCGGTGAGCAGCTCCTCGTCCAGGTCGTGCGCTGCGAGCCCGGCGGCGCCCGCCGCCCGGCCCTCCCGGCGCACGGACACCAGGTACGACAGCAGCCCCGGAAGGTCGCTTCGGGGGTCGGTGGCCAGTAGCCGCAGCTCGCGCAGCGGGGCGCTGGACCCGTCGCGGTCGTTGGCGAACAGGGCGCCCACCGGCCCGGCGGCGAGGGCCGACAACCTCTCGCGGGGCAGCGAGGCCAGGTGCGCGGCCGCGCCCCGGCGCACCCCGGGGTGGGCGGCGACCAGCGCACGGGCCTCCGGGGAGGGCAGGTGAGAGGCGGCCAGCGACGGGGCGAGCACCACGCCGCCGTAGCGCTCCATGCTCTCCTCGCAGGGCGGCAGGCCGCTGGCCCGGGCCCAGCGCAGCAGCACCACCGCCCGGTCGGGGGCGAGTTCGCCGCACTCGCCGTCCAGCAGGGCGGCGACCCGCTTCCGCGCCGCGCGGCGCACCGACTCCGTGCGCATCGGCGTCACCGCGGGGGCGCCCCCTCCCGCGGCGATGTCGTCCAGGGAACGGCGGACGATCACGTGTTCGAGTCGTTCGGTGGCCCCGTCCGCGCCGCCCAGCCGGTGCGCCACCCGCTGCAGCCCGGCCAGGTCAGCGGTGTCGAGCACTCCCGTCGACGGCTCGGTGAGCAGAGCGGCGGCCCCGGAGGTCCCGTTCAGGCCCCTTCCGGACGGCCCGCCCCGTTCCCCGCCGGACGCCTCGCCCCTGTCACCGCAGGGCACTACGCCGACCGACCCGCCAGCCAAACCGTCCGAGGAACGGCCGGACACGGCGCCCACCAGCTTCCGGTCCGTCCTCCGGTCGCCGACCTCCATCCCTACGCGGGCCCCTCCCGGCGCCGCGGCGTCGGCGTCCAGGATCCGGTGGACCAGCGCCGCCGCGTCCCCGGGGGCGAGCCACTCCACGGCCTCGGGGAGCCATTCGCGCACCTCCCGCAGGTCCTCGCGCGCGGGAGCGTCCGCGGCCAGCAGGGACGCCGCGGCCAGCACCGGGAGCCAGTCCGCCAGCGTGCCCTCGCGGCCCGAGGCGTACGGCCGCGCCCTGTGCCACAGCGCCGCCGCCCGGCGCGTGCCCAGCCGGACCAGCCGGTCGGCCACGACCCGCGCACGGGGATCGGGTTCGGGGAGCGCGTCCGGCGGTTCCTGCTCCGGGTCGTACACAGTGAACCTGGTACGCCACAGCGCGGTGTCGGAGCCGGGCGCGACGCCGACGAGCTGCACGAGCGCCTCGTCGGGGTCTCCGCAGTAGGTCGCGAACGACAGAAGCCGTGCCCGCCGAGGCGGAAGCAGGTGGCTCAGGGCCGCCACCCAGTGCGCCACGGACGCGCTGTCGGCCACCAGCACCAGCGGACGTGAGCCGTCAACGGCGTCGTCGGCGGCGAGCAGCAGCCGCGCCACCAACTCCTCCGGGCGGCTCCGCACCCACGCGTCTGTGCGCCGGCGGTCCAGCGGGCCGGGGCCGACCTCCGGCGCCGTCAGCTCCGCCAGTTCGGACAGGCCGGGGTCGCCGACCGGCTCCTCCGCCCAGAAGTCGGCCCCCCACAGCTCCGCGGGCAGCGGGCCGGACTCCTCGGGCCCCGGCGCCACCAGGCTGTGCGCGAAGTAGTTGCCCGGCCTCCCGGACGGGTCGTCGCCGCTGGAGACCACACGGCTCACCACAGGCACCCCGCCCACGTCGGGGGAGTAGCACAGGTTGACCGGATGCTCGTCGACGCGCTCGCGGGACCGGGGCGGCTCGTACACGGTGAACCGCTCGACCTCCCTGAGCACCCGGGGGTCCACCCCGGGTGTCGCCGCGTTGAACTGGTACCCGGCGTAACCGGACAGGCCGTGCTCGCACGAGGTGTAGTACAGCTGCGCGAAGCCCATCGGCGCACCCCTTCGGTCTGGTTGTCGCGGGGGGTCTGGTTGTGGATCGGTGGTGGTTCACAGGTGCCCGTGCACCGAGGACCGACGGGTCCGCCGGGCCGGGCTCCGGATCAGGACGCCTCGCGCGAGGGGATGACCCCGAACTCGCTGAGCATCCACAGAAACGGGTCGGCGACCCGGTAGGGGCGCACCCCGCCGCGCACACGGTTGCCCGCGTCGGGGACGCCGCCCAGGGCCGACACCCCGAAGTAGCGGGCGTTGCGGTAGTGGTTGCGCACGTGGCCGTCCACCCCGCCGCCGTCCCACCGGTGCAGCAGCTGCTGGATCTGGGCGTGCACGTCCTGGCTGTCGGACTCGTCGAAGAAGGGCGCGGTGGGCTGCGGCCGGTGCAGCGGCGAGCCCTCGTCCAGCTCGCCGTGCAGCGCGTCGATCTTGGTCAGGCACACCGCCATGGGCACCTGGATCAGCCTGTTGACGGCTCCGGGGCGGCTCATCAGCAGGTCGGTGACGCGCCCCAGCACGTCCAGCGGCCGGTTCCGCGCCGTGTCCGGGGCGGGCGGCCGCCCGCCCGCCCCGGACAGCCGGCGGGTGCCCTCCATCCGGAGCGGGTCCAGCAGGAGGATGATCCCGTCGGCGCTGTTGAGGTAGCGCAGGTTCGCCTCCACGCTCTCCCCGGAGGTCAGGTCCTCCCCGGCGGTGTCGAAGAACGACAGCAGCGTGTGCTGCGGCCGCCTGCCGCCCAGCCCCCGGCGCTGGGTGGTGAACCGGAACACCAGCGGTTCGCGGGTGACCCCGGTGCGCCTGGTGGCGCCGAGCAGCCGCGCCTCCTCGTAGAGCGGGGTCTCGTAGTCGGCGTGGAACCGGTGCCGGGTCTGGTCGTCCGACCCCCCAACCGACGCGTCGAACCGCGAGCCCACGCGGTTCATCAGCTCGTGGATGAGCACTGTCATGAACACCGTCTTGCCCGCGTCGCGCGCCCCGACCAGGGCGATCATCCGGCTGCGGATGCGTCCGAAGTTCACGGGGAGCTGGGCGTGGCAGGTGGCGCACACCTGTCTGCCGGTGGTCGACGCGCACTCCGGGCACACCGCCCGGGCGCTGCGACCGTCGGCCTCGAAGACCGGCGGCAGCCGTTCGCGCCGCCCCAGTTGGGCGCGGATCGCGGCGTCCTCCACCGGGGCGCACACCCGCCCGTCCGGCCCCGGGCGCCCCGTGCACCGGAAGCGGATGCGGCGCTCGGCGAACCGCGAGTAGCAGTAGGGGCACACCAGGAGGCGGCCCTCGACGGGGATCAGCGAGCGTACGGCGTCCAGGCTCCTCAGCACCTCAGCTCCCTCACCGGGGGCTGGCGCAGCCGCACCCCCCGCCCGTCGTCGTCAGCCGGGAAGCACATCAGCCAGCCCTGGCCCGTGCCCCGCGGTGGCCGTACGCGCACCGAGACCCACTCGCCCGCCGAAAGGTACTGGGCGGGCAGGATCGCCAGCACCGTCCCCTGGTCGGCGGCGTGCGGCTGCACCGGGCCGTCGGCGTACACCACGACCACCTCGGGCATGGTGCAGTCCTCCTCCGCGACCAGGTGGACCACCCGGTCCCGGCGCAGCAGGCCCGCCGACTCCACGCGGTAGTCGAGCACCGCCCGGCCGGGAACGGTGACGCTCGCGGCGGAGCTCACCGCCTCCCCGCCCTCGAAGGGGACGACGGCGCGCACCTCCACCCGCACCGACTCGGGGCCCATGAGAGTCTCGAAGCCCCCGTCGGAGGAGTACTGGCGGCGGGTGCAGCGCAGTCGGCCGCCGGTCCAGGTCTCGGTGCCGCGCTCCTCGGGGCGCCAGGAGACGATCGCCGCGCAGGCGTCCTCGGGCCAGGTCCACCCGAGCCGGACCGAGGTGTCGAACCGCTCCGCGCGCAGCCCCTCCACGGGCGGTGCCGCGGTCACCCGCACGGAGACGCCCACGACCGCCTGGTCGCCCGCCACCGTCACCGCCAGGACGTGGTTGGTGCCCGACTCCAGGGTGAACGCCACCCGCTCCCGTTCCTCCCGAGGTGCCTGCGCCTGGTGCGCGCCCTGCTCCTCTGCCGCGGTCATGCGCTTCCCGGCTACCGCGGTGGCGGACGCCCCGCGGTTCCACGGGGCCGCACCGGCCGCTGGTGCCCCGGGAACCCCCTGAGTACCAGCTTGCGCGGCTGACCCACGGTTCCCGGTCGTTCCGGGGTTCCCCGGCGCACCGGTGGGCGCTGCCGTTCCGGAGGCGTTGTGCGTGGCGCCGGTGGCCGCCGTCGGCCCGGGGTTTCCGGCCGTTCCTGCTCTGAGGCTCCCCTGTGTGCTGGTGCCCGTTTCCGTGTCAGGAGCCCCCGCGGTATCGGGAGTCGCTGATGCCCCGCGGTTCCCTACGGCCTCGGGAGCCCCGGCCTTCGCGTGTCCTCCGTGCGTGCCTCCGGGCGCGTCAGGGCCTCCCGCAACCCGGTCGCCGGTCGCCCCCGGACCTTCGGGCCTCTCGGGTCCGGAGCGCGTGGCCGTACCACCGTGCCCCCCGGCCCCTCGGGGCGCCGCGTCCGTGAGCAGGCCCGTGGCGGCGCGGCCCTCGGCGCGGTCGTGGGGGGCGACGTCCTGCGGGTGCGCCACCGGTCCGCTCCCCGGTCGGCAGCCCGCGGCCGCGTGGTGCGAAGGCGGGTTCGCCGTGCGGGTCTCGCCGTCATGGGAGTCGGCGCCGGTCCGCTCCGCGGAGCCGAACACGCGGGCGCCCTCGCCCTCCCCTCCCGCGGGCGGAGACGGCAGCGTCACGCGCGGCAGGTCGGCTCCGTCCGCCTGGGGGGCCGCCTGGGCGTTCACCGGGCGCTCGCGCCCGTCGCGGGCGTTGGCCCCGGTGCGCGCGGGAGCGCCGTCCCCCGCCCCGGTGTCCGCCGGGGCCGTGGACTCCGCGGCGGGGGAGGGCTTGGCGTGCCTCCCGACACTGCGAACGCGGTTACCGGGTTTCTGCGCCGTGCCGGGAGCACGGTCGCCCGCGGAGCCTCCGGGCGCCGCGGAGCCGCCGGAGGACGCGTGCGGGGTACGACTGTCCTGGTCGGGAGTGGTACGGGTCTGCCCTGAGGGCCGTTCCCCGGGGGCCAGGATCCGGAACCCCTCCCCATCCCCGTCCGCGAAGCCTCCGAGCGGGGAGTCCGTGCCCTGGTCGGCGCCTCGGGCCCGGGCGGGGCTCCCCTCGTCCGGCTCCAGACCGCGGATGCCCCCGGTCTCCCCGTGCCCGCCCTCCTCGAAGGGCGCTGTGCGCGGCTGGCCCGCGGCGCGGAACGCGCCCGGGCCGGGACGCGCTCCCGTCTCCTCGGAAGGGGCGGTGCGCGGCTGGCCCGTGTCGTGGAACGCGTCCTCGCGGGGACGGGCCCTGCCCTCCTCGGGCACCGCGGCGCCGGTGCGCGGCGCGTGCGGCGCACGGGTCTCCTGGACGGGGGCGTTGCGGGTGCGGCCCGTGCTCCTCTCCCCGGGCCCGAGCACGCGCACGCCCTCCCTCTCCTCGCCGGGCGTCCCCCCGCGAGCGGGGTCCGCGTGGCCGTTCACCGGCCCCGAGGGCCGACCCGCACCGGCGCGAACACCCGTCCCTGCGCTCCTGCCGGCCCCGCTGCCCTCAGGGGACCCCCCGTCCTCGGCCACCGGGGTCTGGGCCACCTCACGGCCGTAGGACTCCAGGTCGTCGGGGCCGACCACCGTGCCGAGGGGCCACTCGGGCGGCTCCTCCCCGACCCGCAGCACGACCCTCCCCCGGGAGGGCCGCGTCCACGAGGCCCGGAAGTCCGCGCCGCCGTCCGGCACCACGGACAGGTCCCGCACCGCTTCCGGGCACGGGCCCGGGCTGGCCCGGCGCACGAGCCCCGCCGACCCCCGCGCGTGCCCGTTCGAGGTCACGTAGACCGCGCGGATCCGGTAGTGGTACTCCACGTCCGTTTCGACGTCGGTGTCGCAGAACCCCGACCCGTCCGTCTCCACGCGCACGCCGTCGCCCGCCCCGCGCGGCGGCGCCCCCACACCGCGCAGCACCTCCACGCGCACCGCCTCCGCGGGGGCCCGCCAGGACCCGGACACCGACCGCTCCCCGGCGCGCACCCGCAGCGAGGAGACCTCCGGCGCGATCATCACCGGCGCGGACGACGCCTCCTCCGACACCCCGAGGTCCTCGCGCACCGCCACCACCGCGTAGCGCGCCTCCGCTCCCACGGGCGCCCCGGTGTCGGTGACCTCGTTGCCCGACGACTCGCCCACCAAGGCCTCGCGTGCGCTCCCGTCCCGCCCTGTGCGCCGCGTCACCCGGTAGGTGACCGATCCGCCCGGCCCGGGAGCGGGCTGCCAGGAGACCACCACGCTCCGGCCGGCGACCCGGGCCTCCACACCGCGCGGCGGCGGCGTCGCCACCTCGCCGAGCCGGGCGGCGAGCGCCTCGTCGTCGGCGGCGGCGTCCGCCGCCGCGGCCAGGGCCCGGGCGGCCTCCTCCCGGTCGCCCGCGCGCAGCGCCCGCTCGGCCTGCGCGGTCAGCTCCTCCACCTGCTGCATCCGCGCGCGCAGGCGCTCGTGCAGGTCGTGGTCCTCGGGCAGGTCCTCGGCTGCCTCCTGCGCCTGGCGCAGGAGGTTGTCCGCGAGCAGGTCGTGCACGTCGCGCTCCGCCCGGGCGGGCGCTTCGGCGCCGGAGGCGGACCGCCGCACGGCCGCGGCCAGCAGCAGCGCCTCCTCCTCGTACAGCCCCCGGCCGACCCAGTGACGGGCCAGGCCGGACTCGTCCGGGGCCTCCGGGCGCTCCCGCAGGTCCTCGACGACCTCCCCCAGCACGAGGGCGTCGACCCGGTCCCCCTCGGCGCGCAGGATCTCCAGCAGGTCCTCGGCCGCCGCCCTGCCCTCGGACTCCGGTTCCAGCCGTACGCGCTGGACCGCCTCGTCGAGGGCGGCCTTGTCCAGGGCGGTGCCGTCGTGGAGCCGGAAGCCGTCCAGCACGCTGAAACCCTCGGCCAGGCGCTGCTCGCCGAAGACCTCCATGGGGGAGAAGGGCACGCCCCTGGTGCGCAGGTGCCCGCGCAGGACGCGCAGGGTGTCCTCGGGAGGGGAGTCCTCCAGTCCGGGAAGCCGGTCCACGACGCTCACACCGTGTTCGAGCAGGACGCGTTCGGCGTCGGCCTCGGTGACGCCGACCGGCGCGATCATCGAACGGAGGGTGTCGCGGTCCAGGAGCGCTGTCGTCAGGCCCCCGGCGATCTCGGACCACGCGTCCAGGACCCGCTGGGCCTCGTCGGCGCGGACCTGACGGAAGTGGGCGTGTGTGAGCGCGCCCTCGTCCTCCAGCCGCTCGTGCTCGGCGATGAGGCCGTCCAGCACCTCCCTCAGGGAGCGGCGGCTGCTCCGGAGCGCGCGCCAGTGGGCGCACACCTCTTCGACGTGCTCGGTGAACGCGGACGGGTCGGCGCACAACCGCAGCTCCAGGCGGGGCTCGACACCGTAGCGCGTGAACAGGTCCGCGGGCAGCCCGTGGGCGCGCGCGGCCACCAGCACCTCGTCCTCGTAGCGTGTGCGTTCCTGTGCGTCCCAGGGCATCGTGCGATCCCGCTCCCCTCGTGTGGTCGTGGTCGTACGGTCCGGTGAGGGGGGTGGGCGGCGGGACCCGGAGGCGGTGCCGGTCAGTTCACGCGGCTCTTCGGGGGCCGGAGGCGGTGATCGCTCCCGCCCCGCCGGTCCCGGTCGCTTCGTGTCCCTGCATCGGCTCCGCCTTTCACGGCCGGGGATTTCCCGTGTTCTCCCCGTGCGGCCGTTTCGGGTCACGAGCATACCCCTCATGCGTGCGTTGACGGGGAGAACACGGGCCTTTCGGGGGCGCGCGTGTCCACGGGCTCTTATTGCGTGCGCAGAAACGGTTTTAAATTCGCATACTGCGACATCAGCCAAGAAAAACACCCCTTTTCTCGTTTCATGAGAAAAGGGGTGTCGCGCGCGAGGGAAGGCGTCATGGCGCGATTTCCTGTGCCGTTTCGCGCCTTTCCCGCGCTGCCCGTGCGGGGCGCGCTCAGGACTCCAGCGCCTCGTCCGTCCTCGCGGCCAGGTCATCGGTGAGCAGGTCGATGTAGGTGCTGGTGATGTGCCCGGAGTCGCGGTAGACCATCACGTTGCCGATCACCGCCGGGCACCCCCCGTCCACGCAGAACCGGTCGGTGAGGTCGACCCAGTGCACCTCGCCTCCGGACTCGCGTGCCGCGACCTCCTGCGGGTCGGCGTCCTGGAGCGCCTCCCGCTGGGACCGCTCGCACGGTGACGGGTCCTCCAGGTTGGCCGCCACGCACTCCACCACGTCCCGGCGGGCGCGCGGGGTGTCGCGCAGCGCCACGATCTCGCCGCTGACCCGGGCCACCTCCTCCCACAGCCGGTTCATGCCCTCGGCCACCACGACCAGGTCCTCCTCCGGGGTGGTCTCCTCGGCCGGGTCGCTGGCGGTGGAGGAGCTGGTGAACACCAGGTCCGGCCGAAGCTCCTCCAGTTCGCCGACCACCGCGCGGTTCCAGTCGCCGCACGCCGTGTAGGGGCCCCCGTCGGGACCCTTCATCACGGTGTCGGTGAAGGCGCACGAGGACTTGGTGTACAGGTGCAGCCGCCAGCCGCGCTCCTCTGCCAGCCCCTCCAGGGCGGTGACCCACTGGGCGCTGTGCGAGTCCCCGAGCACGGCCACGTCCCGGGTGGCGTCCTCGGGGCCGTACACGCACGGGTCCGAGGGGTCGGTATCGGAGTGCGAGGCCTGGCAGTCGTCGTCGTACAGCGTGGGCACGTCGTCCTCCGCGTCGACGGGGGAGGGGTAGAGCGGCCCCGCGTCGGCGGTCTGCCCGAGGGCGGCGGGGCCGGTGTGCACCGCCGGGTCGAAGGTCACCGACCGCTCCTGGTCGGCCCGCACGTACACCGCGCCGCTCACCGCGGCCACGGTCACCGCGCCCGCCGCGGCCACGGCCAGGGCGGAGCGGCCGCGGCGGACCAGGCCGCGGTCGCGCACCGGGTCCTCCACCCACACCTTGGTCGCCCAGGCCAGCAGCACGGCCGCGACCGCGACCGCCAGCGCCTCCGCCGCGCCCAGGCTCTCCCGCCCGAGCAGCACCAGCGCGAAGACGATCAGCGGCCAGTGCCACAGGTACAGCGAGTAGGACACGTCGCCGATCCACCGGGCGGGCGCGGTGCTCAGCAGCCGGGACGCGGACAGCCTGACGGGGGAGTCCTCGGCGGCGATCACCGCCGCGCCGCCCAGGACCGGCAGGACCGCCGCCCAGCCGGGGAAGGGCGTGGCGTCGTCATAGGCCACAGCGGAACCGACGATGGCGACCAGGCCCAGCCAGCCCAGGGGCGCGCGCCAGCGCTCGGGCAGGCCGCCGTGAGCCAGCCCGATCGCGAGCAGGCCGCCGACGGCCAGCTCCCAGGCGCGGGTCGTCGGCAGGAAGTACGCCGAGGCCGCCTCCTGCGAGGTCAGCAGCGCCGAGCAGGCCAGGGACAGCACCAGCACCGCGCCCAGCAGGACGGTGAGGGTTCCGGCGGTGGCCCGTCGGCGCCGCCGGGCCAGGGACCACACCGCGAACAGGAGCGGCCACACCAGGTAGAACTGCTCCTCCACCGACAGCGACCAGAAGTGCTGGACGGGGCTGGGCGGGTCGTCCGCGGCCAGGTAGTCCACCGCCTGCTGGGCCAGGTAGAGGTTCTCCACGTAGGCGGCCGACGCCACCAACTGCCAGGCGGTGTCGACCAGGCGGGTGACGGGCAGCAGGAAGAGCGCGGCCCCACCGGTGACCAGGAGCACCGTCGTCGCTGCGGGTAGGAGGCGCCGGATGCGGCGCACGTAGAAGCCGCCGATCGACACCTTGCCGTGCTCGGTGGCCTCGCGGTACAGCAGCGACGTGATGAGGAAGCCGGAGATCACGAAGAACACGTCGACGCCGACGTAACCGCCCGGCAGCAGGGCGGGGTCGAGGTGGTAGACGAGGACCAGGAGGACGGCGACGGCGCGCAGACCCTGGACCTCGGGCCGGAAACGGCGTCCGGTCCGGGCGGGTGCTGAGAACATGGGCTGGCTCCGAGAGCGGACTCGGCGACGAGGAGTGGACGGGGGTGTGTCCGGGGGTGAGTCGCGGGGGATGACCGCATTCTGTGCCGTCTCGAGGACCCGAGGCGACCCCGGAGCCGACACGGCGGCAGGTGTTCGCCCAACAGGGGTGCGGGGGACACGTTCCCTTGGTCGGGTGTTCGCCCGGCGGGCCCGGGAACCGTCTTCGGGGCGTTGGTTCCGCGGGGGCTGGCGGGATCGCGGTTTCCGGTGGGGTGAGGGCCTCGCGGGTGCACCGGGGGATGAGTAGGAGGACGGGGATCAGAGGGCGCTTGGGAGGCGCGGGAAAGCACCGTTCGGGGCCCGCGTCATGAGGTCCGCCCGGTGGATGCGACGTGCCCGGAAGGCGCGTGCGCCCGTTCGTGACGCGTCCGCTCCGGATCTGGGGCAGACTGTCGGATGTCGCCGGAAGGGATCGCGCCGGTTCGCCCAGGACCGTGCCGCGCCGCGGAGCCCCGTTCGCCCGAACGGGTCCGGCCCGTGCGACCGCGCCGCGAGAGGAGGCACACCGTCACCCCCGTCACCCCCCTGGCCCGCGCGCACCTCGTGGCCGCCGCCGCGGTCGTGGTCGTCGTGCCCTGTGTCCTGTACCCCCTGATCGGTCTGTGGACCCTGCTGTGGATTCCGGTCGTGCTGGTTCTGGGCGCCCTCGCCGTGCACTTCGGTGACGCCGCGTCACCCGCGGCGGCGCCGAACGCCGCCGACGCGACCGCCGACTCCTCTTCCGCTCGGGTCCACGCCGGACCGGACGGAACGCTCCGCGCCTTCGGCGAACGCGGCGGCGCGCGCGGCACCCGGATTCGCCCGGTCGCGCTGCCCAGCGCCGCACAGGACTACGACCTGGTGTTCTCCGCCGTGGTCCACTGGCGCTGGGAGGGCCACGTGGACCTGAGCCTGCGCAACCCGGTCGCCCCCGCCGTCCTGGCGGTGGTCACCCGAGCGTCCGCGCTGGCCCGCGGCGTCGAACCCGGCGACCACGGGACGGCCGAGTGCGAACTGGCCGCCCGGCTCGCGGTGGAGACGGCGGTCACCGGCGCCGGGGTCGTGGTGTGGGCGGAGGAGGTGAGCCTGCGCCCGCCGGAGGAGGACGCCGAACGGCTGCGCCGCATGGCCGCCCTGCGCAAGGACCGCGAGCTGCGCGAGGCCGTCCGCGACGCGGAGGAGGAGTTCGAGGACCTCCCGCCCGCCCGTGTCGGCCGGGCGCCTGCCCCGCGTCCGACCGCCCCGCCTTCCCCGCGCCCGGAGGTCCCTCCGCCGTCGGCCGTTGACGCGGGCCTGGAGGCCTTCGGCGGTCTCGACCCGCTGGACGACCCGCTCGGCCTCGGCGGGGACGACGGGCCCGGCCCCTCCCCGGGACCGGGCAGCGACGTCGACGAAGAGGGGTACGAGAGTTACTGGTGGCCCGCCGACGAAGGCCCCGAGTCGGCCGAACGCGACGTGCAGGTGGCCATCCTGCGCGGACTGGTCGACTCCTTCGAGGACGTCGAGGAGCGCGCGAAGTTCGTCCACGAACAGGTGGTCGTCCTGGAGCGGGGCGGTTTCACCGAGCTGGCGCTGCGCATCCGCGAGGAGTACCCCGAGCCGGACGGGCGGGGGCCGGACCCCGAGGCGCCCCGGTGAACGCCGGGGCCCCGACCACCCGGATCGGGGCCCCGCGCGCCACTCCGGCGGCCGCCGCCGAGGCTTTGGCCGCCGCCCCGGTCACCCGTCACAGGAGCGGCGCGCGTCCCGTGCCGCCGCTCGCCCGGACCCTCCTCAGACGGAGGATCCGGACTTCCTGCGCCTGGTGAAAACGAAGGCCGCCACACCGGCCCCGATCGCCACCACCGCCGCGCCGACCAGCCCCCACAGGCTCGAGCCGGTCACGGCCAGACCGCCGTCCGACCCGGCCGCCCGCTCGGGTGACGGGGAGGCGGAGGGCTCCTCGCCGGGCGTCTCCTCCGTGACGGGGCCCTCGGTCGGCTGCTCCTCCCCGGGGGCCCCGGGCTCCTCGCCGCCGGGGGTCGGCTCGGGCTCTCCCGGCTCCTCGGGGGTCTCGCCCCCGCCGGGCCCGCACGGCGTCAGCTCCGCGGAGAAGTCGCCGTTGTGCAGCTCACCGTTGCCGACGACGCCCGCGGACAGGGAGCCGTGCTCGAATGATGAGGCGACTACGTTGCCCTCGATGTTGCTCGGCGACAGCCAGCTCACCTTCGCGTCGGGAGCGAAGACGGTGCCCTCCAGGGTCCGGCTGTCGGGGGTGAAGGTGACGGAAGCGGCGTCCCCGAAGTTGAACAGGACGTAGCGGGCCTCCTCCAGACCGATCCCGGCCATGTTGGGGGTGCGCCACTCGAACCGCCCGTCCACGCCCGAGGTGTCGACGTTGACGAGGAGCGGCGCGTCCGGGCCGGGCTTGTCCTCGAAGGTGATGACCTCCAGGGCGGCCAGGTCCTCGGCGGCGACGTTCCACACGTTCTGGGCGCCCGGGACCAGCGGCAGGGTGACGTTGGCGCCCCGGTCGAAGGGAGGCAGGGCCTCGGAGCCGTCGCCCGTCCGCAGCGGGACCACCCCGCCCTCGCAGGCGGCGAGTCCGGCGGAGCGCTCGCGGTAGGCGGGGAACAGGCCCGCGACGTCCAGGGCCGCGCCGGTGACGGACTCCTGCGGCTGGCGGACGGTGAGCGAGATCCTCGGCGTGCTCTCACGGCCCTCGCGACCGGCGACCACGGTGTCGACCTGGGCGCCGTTGCGGTCCGTCGTGCTGATGTCTGCGTCCTCGGCGGCGCCGACCTTGACGTACCCGCTCTGGAGCACCTTGAGGTCGCCCTCGCTGGAGCCGAAGTCCACCCGGCCGTTCACCAGGAGGGCGGCGGGGTGCCCGTCGCCCTCGGCGGTGTAAGAACCGGGTGTGTGGGCGGCGACGTTGTAGTCGCCGAACACGAGGTCGCCGCCGACCGCGACGGCTCCCTCGGACTCGTTGCCCGCCAGGACCGCGTCGCCTTCGGTGACCACCAGGAAGCCCTGATTGCCGGACACGGGGTTGACGGCGGTCTCGGCCAGCGCGGGGGCGGCGGGCAGCAGCCCGAAGGCCAGGAGGGCGGAGGTGGAGGCGCAGGCCCCTCTCAGGAGCAGTGAGGGGGTCTGGGGACTTCTCGGCATCTCGGGTGTTCCGTTCCGGAGTCTTCGTACTGGTGGGGAATGCGGACTGGTGCGAAGGGGCGGACGGTCGGGGCGCGGGAGAAAGGGGAGCGTTTCTCCGGGGTGCGCCCGACGGGAACGACGGCGGTCGTCCCGATCGCGGACACGTCGCGCCCTCCGCTCCCGGTCGGAGCCGGGAACGCGGACCCCCGTCGAGGATCGTTTTGGGAGCGCTCCCGAGCATGGTTCGCACGGTGTCCTCCCCTTCCACGCGCGACACGTGCCGCCGGTTGCCATGCCGTCGCCGTTGTTCCGCTTCCGTGTCCTTCGCGGTGCCGTCGCCGCGGGCGGCAGCGCCGTCGCGCTGCGGACCGACGTCGCGGGAGGGGACGCCGTACGCGCGGCCTTCGACGCGGTCGAGGAGCGGTTCGGCGGCGTGGGCCCCGTCGTCGACCCCGTCGGGATCACGGTCGTGGACACCCGTGGCCGACCCCGATCTGGCCGACCTGGACCGCATGCGCCGGACCAGCGTCCGGGGCGCCTTCGTCGTCAACCAGCAGGCGGCCGGGAGGGTGCGCCGGGGCGGTCCCCTTCCCCGCCGGGCCCGGCCGCTGGGCCGACGGCCAGACCCTCCACGCCGACGGCGGTATGGTCGGAGCCCGACGAACCGGGGAAGCTGTGCACGGCGTTGACCCCTGTGAGGACAGGCCGCCCTGTCCGTGGCGAGCACGCGACGAGCGAACGGGACATACCCCATGGCCGCATGGCCGCAGACACGGAGAAGCCCGCGACCGCGCCCGTACCCGCTTTCACGAGCACACTGCCGGCCCCTCTGGGGGCGGCCGTCGGCGCGGGGCTCCTCGCGGGATTCCTGACCTCCTACGCGCAGGGACTGCTTCCCCACGGACTGGCCCCGCTGGCGAACTCGGCCGGGAGCTGGAGCCTGGTCGCACTCCTGCTCGGCATGTTCTCCCCGCGCCCGTGGGTCTGCGCCACCGCTGGCGTGCTGTCGCTGGCGGCGATGGTCCTCGGCTACGACCTCGCTTCAGTCCTGCGCGGGTTCTCCGCCTCACCTGGGGGGACGTTCTTCTGGCTGACCGCCGCCGCCCTGGCGGGTCCGGTCCTCGGCTGGGGCGGTAACGCGCTGCGCACGCGGTCCCGCCC
>NZ_LEKI01000137.1:0-15788 GCF_001029525.1 Nocardiopsis sp. RV163
CCATGCCCAGGTCGCGGCGCAGCTCGTCCAGCAGGTCCAGGACCTGGGCCTGCACCGTCACGTCCAGGGCGGTGGTGGGCTCGTCGGCCAGCAGCACCTTGGGCTCGCACATCAGCCCCATCGCGATGACCACCCGCTGGCGCATGCCGCCGGAGAACTCGTGAGGGTAGGAGTTGATCCGCTTGGCGGGCTCGGGGATGCCCACCCGCTCCAGCGACTCCACCGCGCGGGCGTGCGCCTCGGCCTTGGTGGCCTTGGGCCGGTGGACGCGGTAGGCCTCGATGAGCTGGTTGCCGATCGTGTACTGGGGGTGCAGCGACTGCATGGGGTCCTGGAAGACCATGGCGATGTCGTTGCCGCGCATCCGCCGCAGCTTCTTGTCCGAGGCGCTGACCACGTCCTGGCCCGCGACCTCGATGGAGCCGGTGATCTTCGCCTTGCTGCCCCGGTGCAGGCCCATGAGGGCCAGCGAGGTCACGCTCTTGCCCGAGCCCGACTCGCCCACGATGCCCAGGGCGCCGCCCGCGGGCACCTCGAAGGACAGCCCTTTCACCGCGTGGACGTCGCCGTCCATGGTCGGGAACGTCACCCGCAGGTCGTCCACGCGGACGACGGGGTCGGTCGAGGCCATGTCACTTTCCTTCGTTAGAGCTGCTCTGTTCAACGCTGTCGCGAGTTACTTCGCGACCCGCACCCGCGGGTCGACGACCGGATAGAGCAGGTCGACGACGAGGTTGCAGACGACGATGAAGACCGCGCCCATCAGGGTGACACCCAGGATGACGGGCAGGTCCTTGGAGATGATCGAGTCGATCGCGTAGGCGCCGATACCGTTGAGGGAGAACACCGTTTCGGTGAGGATCGCACCGCCCAGGACCAGACCGATGTCCAAGCCGAAGATGGTGACGATGGGCGTCAGCGTCGGGCGCAGCGCGTGCTTGAAGATCACGCGGCGCTCGCTCAGCCCCTTGGCACGGGCGGTGCGGATGTAGTCCTCGCCCAGGACCTCCAGCATGCCCGCGCGCGTCTGGCGCGCGTACTGCGCGGCGTGCAGGAAGGCCAGGGTGACCCAGGGCAGGAACATCACCTGGAACCAGGCGACAGGATCCTCAGTGAAGGGTACGTAACGCGAGACCGGGAACAGCTCCCACTCGTGCACGAGGAAGGCCAGGGCGAGCAGACCGGTGAAGTAGATCGGCAGGGACACGCCGATCAGGGCGGCGCTCATAGCCAGGCGGTCGAAGACGCTGCCCTTCTTGACCGCGGACAGGACGCCGACGGCCACGCCACCGACGACCCACATGACCGCCGCGCCGAGGGCGAGCGATCCGGTGACCGGCAGTCGGTCGAGCAACTGGGGCAGCACGGGGCTGTTGGTGGTGAAGGAGTAGCCCAGGCAGGGTGCGGCGCACTCGACCGTCTGGCGGCCGAAGGTGAACTCCTGGCCGAACAGGAGACTGCGGACGAAGTCCAGGAACTGCACGGCCACGGGTTGGTCCAGGCCGAGGCGTTCCACCGTGGCGTCGAGCGCCTCGGGCGTGGGAGCCTTGCCCACGTACATCGCGGCCATGCCCTGCGGTGTGACGCCCGCCCACCGGGGCAGGACGTAGAAGATCCAGAAGGTCACCGCCGTGACGACGGCGAGCAGCAGCAGCCCCGCTCCGAGGCGGCGGAGAATGTAGTTCAGCATCGCGGTCGGCGGCGGGGGCGCCCACGGGGCCGTGGCACCCCCGCCGCCTTCACCTGCCTTCTCGTACTAGTTCAGGCCGGTAGGGAGGGGCTAGCCGCGGTCCACACCGAGCGCCATGAAGTCGTACATCATGTACGCGGGCTGGTAGTAGACGTTGGTCAGCTCGTCGGAGCGGTAGAACAGGGCCTTGTCGAAGACGACCGGCAGAATGGCCGCCTGCTCCATGACCAGGGTGTCGATCTGCTCGTAGATGGCAGCGCGCTCCTCGGGGTCCTCGGTGGCGAGGGCCTCGTCCCACAGGCCGTTGATCTCCGGGTCGTCCAGCTCAGCGGTGTTGAAGTTACCGGTCGGCTGGATGGCGTCGCCGTCGGTGATCTTGGAGGCGAATCCGTAGCCGGTCGGCCAGTCCGGGCCCCAGCCCGAGACGCTCATACCGATGTTGTTCTCACGGACGTAGTCCTGCGAGCCCGCGTACTGACCGAAGAAGTCCGCGGCCGGGAAGCTCTTGATCTCAGCCTT
This sequence comes from Nocardiopsis sp. RV163, assembly GCF_001029525.1. Lineage (NCBI taxonomy): Bacteria > Bacillati > Actinomycetota > Actinomycetes > Streptosporangiales > Nocardiopsidaceae > Nocardiopsis > Nocardiopsis sp. RV163. The sequence goes on from NZ_LEKI01000137.1 coordinate 2,210, forward strand.
GATGCCCACCCGGTTCAGGGCCTCCTGGAGGGCCTCAGCGGTCTGGACGTCCTTCTCGCTCTCGGCGCGAACGGCGATGTTGGTACTGAAACCGTCGGCCTCACCGCACTCCTCCAGCTTCGCCTTGGCCGCTTCGAGGTCACCCGTGTTGTCCTCGGAGGGGTACAGGTCCGACCCCGTGTTGGAGCCGGGGATCGCTGGCGGAAGCAGGTTGGTGGCGATGTCGCCGCCGGTCGCGCCGCCCCAGGCGCGGTGCAGGCTGTCACGGTTGGCCGCGTACATGATCGCCTGACGGCAGGCCACGTCCTCGATGATCGGGGTGTGGATGTTCACGTAGCGCAGGGCGCCCGAGTACGGGTTGTCCAGGTTTCCCTGAACGGCCTCGTCCTGGAGCAGACGGGCGTTCATCGCCGGGGCCACACCGGCACCGCGCAGGTCGACATCCACCTCGCCGTTGACCAGGCGCTCGTCGATCTCGTCCTGGCTGACGCCGATCTCGACCTCGACACGGTCGGGCAGGGCCGCGCGGATCGGGTCGGTCTCGGGGTCCCAGTGCTCGTTGCGCTCAAGGTGGAGCTTGACGCCGGGCTCGTAGTTGCCGTCGAACTTGTACGGGCCGGAGGCGAGGACCCGCTCCTGGTAGAGCTCACCGCGGTCGGCCTCCACGGGCACCGGGGCGGTCTGCGGCTGGGTCAACACGTTCGGGAACTCCGAGAAGGAGTCCTTGAGGTGGAAGACCAGGGTGTAGTCGTCGGGGGTCTCGATGGAGTCGAAGCCCGCGAGCGGGTCGGAACCCTCATAGACGTTGTGGTCGTCCTGGTCCAGGTGGGCCTTGAAGTACTGCGGCCCCTCGGCGAGCACTCCGCCGTTGAAGTTGGAGCGGGCGATGCCGTACTTGATGTCCTGGGCCGTGATCTCACTGCCGTCCTCGTACTTGAGGCCCTCCTGGATCTTGACGGTCCACTCGGTGAAGTCCTCGTTGGGCTCCGGCATACCAGCGGCCATGTCGGGCACCAGGTCCGTGGCGTTCTCACCCGGCTCCGGGTTGAAGGCCAGCAGCGTACGCGCGTAGTACCGGGAGAAGTTCCAGTTGAACGCGTAGTAGGTGTTGCCTGGGTCCGTGGAGTCGAAGTCGGCCTCGATGGCGTAGCGCAGAGTGCCGCCGGTCTGCTCGGAGGCGTTGACGACCTCGGTGGAGCCCTGGTCGAACTCGTTGTCGGACGCGGAGCCGCTGCCAGCGGAGCCTCCTCCGCCACACGCCGAAAGGAAGATGGACGCCGCCGCGCCCAGCGCGACGAAGCCGAGTGTGCGTTTCCTCAAGGAACTGCCTCTCTTGCGAAACTGATGGGGATGATGGGATCAACCTGTGGTCGGATCCCTTGCTTCGACGACCGGGCGGGGCGGTTGCCGTCAGCGGGTCAGTCGGAGGTCTTGGGGTCGAAGGCGTCGCGCAGCCCGTCACCGAACAGGTTGAAGGCGAGGACGGTGATGAAGATCGCCATGCCCGGGATGATGATGAAGTAAGGTGCCGTCTGGTAGAAGGGCACCGCCTCGGAGAGCATCTTTCCCCAACTGGGCGTAGGCGGGTTGATACCGACGCCCAGGAAGCTCAGGGCCGCCTCGAACAGGATGTTCGTGGGAATGAGCAGGGTCGCGTAGACGATGATCGGCGTGACCAGGTTGGGCAGGATCTCCCGGAAGAGGATGTGCCGGTTGCTGGCGCCCAGGCTCCTGGCGGCCTCCACGAACTCCCGCTCGCGGAGGGAGAGCGTCTGCCCCCGGACGATGCGCGCGATGTAGGGCCAGTTGAAGAACCCGATGATGAAGACGATGACGCCGATCCGCAGACCGTTGCCCGTCAGGCCGAGAACCCCCTCGGGAATGACTCCGACCAGGGCGATGGCGAAGAGCATCAGCGGGAAGGCCAGGAAGATGTCCATGGCCCGGCTGATCAGGGTGTCGACCCAACCCCCGAGGTAACCGGCGAGGATGCCCATGACGGTGCCGATGGCGACGCACACGAGCGTGGCGAGGAAGGCCACCAACAGGGAGATCTGCGCGCCGTAGAGGATGCGGCTGAACAGGTCGCGTCCGGTGGTGGGCTCGACGCCCAGCAGGTGGTCGGCGCTGATGCCTCCCCAGGGGTCGGCACCCAGTTCCGGCCGCTCCGGGTCGAGGTAGGGCGTACGCAGAGCCGGGTCGATCAGGTCCTGGTGGAACTGGGTGGGCGGGTGACCGAACCACTTGGCCAGGAGGGGCGCGAAGATCGCGGCGAGGATGAGCAGGACCACGACCACGCCGGAGACCATCGCGACCTTGTCCTTGCGCAGCCGCTGCCAGGCGATCTGGCGCAGGGACCGGTTGTCGGAGTCTCCGCGGACCCCGTGGGCCTGCGCAGCGACGTTCACGGCGTCGTTCTGCTCCGCCTGCTCCGCCGAATCGGGGGCATGCGAGGGCGCGCTCATCAGGCCACCACTCTCCACTCATACGCTTCTGGCCGAGGGGAACGGGACAGAACCCACGCGCGCGACCGCAAGGAGGGGTGACCTGCGGTTCGCGCACGGTGGGGCCGGCCGGTTCTCGACGCTGGCTGGCGTGGGCTTGCGTGTCGGCGGGGAGGGCGGATGACCCGCCTCCGCAGACCCGGTCCGCTGGGTGTGTCACATCACCTGAGAAGTTGGACACACCGGGACCGTTGCGCCCGGGCTGTTACACAGCGACCAACTTACTCGCGATCCGAACGCATAGCGTCCAATATCCGATCATGTATCTAAATCGTGACAAACAATGTCAAAAGGCCTATATAACAACAAAAGGCTACAGAGTTCGCATTCATCCGACGACCGGTCGCGAGCTGCGGCGACACCCCCACCGCCGGGCCCACGATACGTCCGGATATGCACCGGTTCGACCCTGGAAGAGGCACACTATGGCAAGTGCTATACGTCTCAGGGTGTCCGCAAGGAGACGCAGAGCGACGGCCACAGGCACGCCAGGACCCCGCCGCGAACACTTACGGTGACGGTCACGGCGCACACGAGAACGACGGTCCCGCGCCCGCGGAACCGTCGTCACGAAGGGTGTGCGGGCCGTGCCCGCGCCGCTCACTCGATGCCGCGCTTGCGCAGCAGCTCCTCGATGTCGTCCAGGTCGGAGAGGTCGTCTGCGCCCCCGGCCTTGGGGGCCGGGCCCACCTTCCCCTTGGCGCCCGGGGCCGCGGTGGTCGCACCGGGCGCCGCCGCGCCGCCCGCCCCGGCCTTGGCCGCCTCGGCCTTGCCGGGCCGGGTGCCCACGTCACGGGCGCGCATGACGCCCGAGACGACGTAGAGCACCACCGCCAGACCCGCCAGGGCCACACCGGCCCACACCGCGGGGTTGAACAGCAGGCCGACCAGGATGCCGAAGATGTTCATGGCGAACTGCCAGACGGCGTTCATCAGCCCGATCAGACCGGCGGCCAGCGGCAGCAGCGACCACGCCACGCCCCGCAGACCCGAGGCGGCGCCCTTGGCGCGCCACACGAAGAAGGAGATCACCAGTCCCGCGAGGGTGAGTCCGCCTCCCAGGACCAGACCGGTCATCCACGTCAAGTTCTCAGGCATGGGCCCAGTCTCCCATCCGGCGCCGGAGCGCGCATCCGGTCGATCCCCTAGGTCAGGCCCCGGAGTCGGGGCCTCCTTCCACCCACGCTACTCCCGTGCCCGGACGGGCGGCCGGGGCACGGGAGGGAGCGTCGGGGCAGGTGGGAGCGGGGCGACCGGCGGGCCCGGCTCAGCGGTCGGCGAGCAGGGACTCCAGCCAGTCCAGGTCCACGCCCACCAGGCTGTCGCGGAACACCACGCCCTCGCGCGGCGGGATGTGCACGTGGTTGGGCACAGCGACCGTGACGCACCCGGCGTCGGCCGCCGAGGCCACGCCGACCACCGAGTCCTCGAAGGCCACGCAGCGCGCGGGGTCCACGCCGAGCCGCCGGGCGGCCCTCAGGTACGGGTCGGGGTGGGGCTTGTTCGCCTCGACCTCGTCCCCGGCGACCGAGTCGTCGAAGTTGTCCAGGCCGATCCCGCCGATCGCCGCCTGCACCAGCGTCCTCTCGGTGGAGGTCACCAGGACCACCGGGACACCGGACTCCGACAGCAGGGTGACCAGCTCCTTGGCGCCCGGGCGCAGGTCGGCGCCTCCGGCGAGCCTGGCGCGGAACCTCGCGTACAGGCGGTCGGCGACCTCGCGCGGGGTGAGGTGGTGCGCGCCGGCCAGGTCGATGATGTAGCGGCCCACGGACTCGGCGGCGCTGCCGACGTTGCGCTGGTGGTCCTCGTCGGTCCACACGCCGCCCAGTTCGGCGACCAGGTCGGCCTCGGCCTCACCCCAAAGGTGCTCGCTCTCGATGAGGGTGCCGTCCATGTCCAGGAGTACGGCCTGGAGGCGTCTGGCCCGGGAGGTCCGGGTGCCGGAGGCTTCGGGACTCAGCGTGCTCTGCTCGCTCATACGTTGGGTGGCGCCTTCCGGACCGGGCGGCACCACGCTCTCCCCTCGTGTGTCATGGGTTGCCCGCTGGCCCACGGGACACCCGGGCTGTGCGTCATCATCGTGCGGGACGCGGGGCGTCCGCGCCGTGAAGAGGACCTGTCGGCGTCCTTTCCACACTACGAACACTCGGACGCCGGCGGGTGGAGAGCTGCCCCACACTCGCGTCCGCGCACGCGCGGCCCCGTACCCCCCGGGGGGTACGGGGCCGCGCTCCGGACGGTCCGCCACGGACGAGCCGGTCAGACGTTGAAGTAGGTCGCCTCCGGGTGGTGGACCACGATCGCGTCGGTCGCCTGCTCGGGCACCAGCTGGAACTCCTCCGACAGTGTCACGCCCACCCGCTCGGGCTCCAGCAGGCGCATGATCTTGGCGCGGTCCTCCAGGTCGGGGCAGGCCCCGTAGCCCAGGGAGAAGCGGGCCCCCCGGTAACCGAGCTTGAAGAACGCATCCAGCTCGGCCGGGTCCTCACCGGCGAAGCCCAGCTCCGCGCGCACCCGGGTGTGCCAGTACTCGGCCAGGGCCTCGGTCAGCTGCACCGACAGCCCGTGCAGCTCCAGGTAGTCGCGGTAGGCGTTCTTGGCGAACAGCTCGGCGGTGGCGCGGCTGATCGCCGGGCCCACGGTCACCACCTGGAAGGACACCACGTCCAGCTCCCCCGACTCCTTGGGCCGGAAGAAGTCGGACAGGCACAGGTGGCGGTCCCGGCGCTGGCGCGGGAAGGTGAAGCGGGTGCGCTCGGCGCCCTCCTCGTTCAGCACCACCAGGTCGTCGCCCTCGCTGTAGCAGGGGAAGTGGCCGTGCACCACGGCCGCCTCCAGCAGGCCGTCGGTCTGGATGCGGTCCAGCCACATCCGCATCCGGGGGCGGCCCTCGGTCTCCACCAGCTCCTCGTAGCTGGGGCCCTCGCCGCCCCGGGCGGCCTTGAGCCCCCACTGGCCCATGAAGGTGGCCCGCTCGTCGAGGAAGGCGGCGTAGTCGGCCAGCGGGATGCCCTTGCTGATCCGGTCGCCCAGGAAGGGCGGCTTGGGCACCGGGTTGGTGGTCGAGACGTCGCTGCGGGCGGGAACCTCCTCGGGCTCGGTCACCTTGAGCTTGGCCCCCGTCTTGACCCGGCGCTGGCGCAGGGCGGGAAGCTCGGCGCCCTCCTCACCGCGCTTGACCGCCATGAACGCGTCCATAAGGCGCAGGCCCTCGAAGGCGTCCTTGGCGTAGCGCACGTGGCCGTCGAAGACCTCGGCCAGGTCCTGCTCCACGTAGGAGCGGGTGAGCGCGGCGCCGCCCAGCAGGACCGGGAAGCGCTCGGACAGGCCCCTGGAGTTCATCTCCTCCAGGTTCTCCTTCATGATGACCGTGGACTTGACCAGCAGGCCGGACATGCCGATCACGTCGGCGCGCTGCTCCTCCGCGGCCTCCAGGATCGCCGACACCGGCTGCTTGATGCCGATGTTGACCACGTCGTAGCCGTTGTTGGACAGGATGATGTCCACCAGGTTCTTGCCGATGTCGTGGACGTCGCCCTTGACGGTGGCCAGGACGATGCGGCCCTTGCCGTCGTCGTCGCTCTTCTCCATGTGGGGTTCGAGGTAGGCGACGGCTCCCTTCATGACCTCGGCGGACTTGAGGACGAAGGGCAGCTGCATCTGGCCGGAGCCGAACAGCTCGCCGACGGTCTTCATGCCCGAGAGCAGGGTGTCGTTGACGATGGCCAGGGCGGGCTTGGACTCCAGCGCCTCGTCGAGGTCGGCCTCGATCCCTGCCATCTCTCCGTCGATGATGCGCCGCTCCAGGCGCTCCCACAGCGGCAGGGCGGCCAGCTCCTCGGCGCGGGAGGCCTTCATGGACTTGGCGTCCACGCCCTCGAACATCTCCATGAAACGCGAGAGGGGGTCGTAGTCGCCCTCGCGCCGGTCGTAGACCATGTCGAGGGCGACCTCGCGCTGGTCCTCGGGGATCTGGTTGATCGGCACGATCTTGGAGGCGTGCACGATCGCCGAGTCCAGCCCCGCCTGGACCGCCTCGTGCAGGAACACCGAGTTGAGCACGATGCGGGCGGCCGGGTTGAGGCCGAAGGACAGGTTGGACAGGCCCAGGGTGGTCTGCACGTCCGGGTAGAGCCGCTTGAGCTCGCGGATGGCGTTGATCGTCTCCAGGCCGTCCCGGCGGGTCTCCTCCTGCCCGGTGGTGATGGGGAAGGTGAGGCAGTCGATGACGATGTCGCCGGTGTTCAGCCCCCACTCGCCGGTGATCTGCTCGATGAGGCGGGTGGCGACGCGCACCTTCCACTCGGCGGTGCGGGCCTGGCCCTCCTCGTCGATGCACAGACCCACGACGGCGGCGCCGTGCTCCTTGACCAGCCCCATGATGCGGGTGAAGCGGGAGTCGGGGCCGTCGCCGTCCTCGTAGTTGACGGAGTTGACCACGCTCCTGCCGCCGAGGGCCTCCAGGCCCGCCTCCAGGACCGGCGGCTCGGTGGAGTCGAGCATGATCGGCAGCGTGGAGGAGGTGGCCAGGCGCGAGGCCAGCTCGCGCATGTCGCTGACCCCGTCGCGGCCCACGTAGTCGATGTTGAGGTCGAGCAGATGGGCGCCGTCGCGGATCTGGTCGCGCGCGATCTCCACGCAGTCGTCCCAGCGGCCCTCCAGCATGGCCTCGCGGAACTTCTTGGAGCCGTTGGCGTTGGTGCGCTCGCCCACGGCCAGGTAGCTGGCGTCCTGGCGGAAGGGCACGCTCTGGTAAAGGGAGGAGGATGACGCCTCCACCAGGGGCTTGCGGTTCTTGATGCCGCGCCCCTGGACGCGCTCCACCACGTGGCGCAGGTGCTCGGGGGTGGTGCCGCAGCAGCCGCCGGCCAGGCTCAGGCCGAACTCGGAGGTGAAGGAGTCGTGGGCGTCGGCCAGCTCGGCGGGCGAGAGGTTGTAGACAGCTCCGTTGGGACCGAGTTGGGGCAGGCCCGCGTTGGGCATGCAGGAGAGGGGGATGGGCGAGTGGTGCGACAGGTAGCGCAGGTGCTCGCTCATCTCGGCGGGGCCGGTGGAGCAGTTGAGGCCGATGACGTCGGCGCCCAGCGGCTCCAGGGAGGTCAGCGCGGCGCCGATCTCGGAGCCGAGCAGCATGGTGCCGTTGGTCTCGATGCTGACCTGGGCGATGATCGGCACGTCCCTGCCCGCGGCGCGGCGGGCGCGCTGGGCGGCCACCACGGCTGCCTTGACCTGGAGCAGGTCCTGGCAGGTCTCGATGAGGATGGCGTCGGATCCGCCGTCGATCAGACCGCGCGCGCACTGCTCGTAGTAGTCGCGCAGTTGGGAGTAGGGCGCGTGGCCCAGGGTGGGCAGCCGGTTTCCCGGGCCCACGGACCCGAGGACGTAGCGGGGCTGGTCGGGGGTGGAGTAGGCGTCGGCGGCCTCGCGGGCCACCTGCGCTCCGGCTCGGGCGATCTCGTAGGTGCGGTCCTCGATGCCGTACTCGGCGAGCCCGCCGAGGTTGGCCGAGAACGTGTTCGTCTCGATGGCGTCCGAACCCACGGCAAGAAAGGCGGCATGGGTGTCGCGGACGATGTCGGGACGGGTGAGGTTGAGGATGTCGTTGCATCCCTCGTGCCCCTCGAACTGGTCGAGGTCGAGATCGTGCGCCTGGAGCATGGTGCCCATCGCTCCGTCCGCCACGACCACACGGCGGGACAGGGTTTCGCGGAAGGTGGGGCTGGCTCTCATATCTGGCAACTCTACGTCGGAGCACCGCGGCGGCCCAGTCGGTGTCCCCGTGACGCGTGGCACTGGGCGGACCCGCGGTGCGGGGCGGGTCGGTCGTCCGGGGACGGCGGTGTCCTGGTCAGTCGCTGTCTGTGAGGTTATCCCATCGCCTGTTCCACTAGATGAGACGGGAGTCCCGCGGTGCGGCGGGACGAGCCCTCCGGCCGAGCGCCCCCGAACGGTTCCCCGGGCGGGTCGGCACGCCGTAGGGTGGACTTCGTCCGCGTGCAGGGAGGAGCCACATGACCAAGCTCGTCCGGGAGCTTGTTGATCCCGTGATGGTGGCGGCGTTCGAGGGATGGAACGACGCCGGTGAGGCGGCCAGCCTGGCCGTGGAGCACCTGTCGAGGGAATGGGACGCCTACGAGCTGTGCGCACTGGCACCGGACGACTACTACGACTTCCAGGTGGCCCGGCCGCGCATGTCGATCGTGGACGGTGTGGTCGGTGGGATCGAGTGGCCCACGACCCGGGTCCGGGTGGCGACGCCGCCGGGGTCGGAGCGCGACGTGGTGCTGGTGACGGGCCCAGAGCCGAACATGCGGTGGCGCTCCTACGCCGCCGACCTGCTGGCCGTGGCCCGGGAGCTGGGCGTCACCCGGATGGTGATGCTCGGTTCGCTGCTGGCGGACGCCCCGCACACGCGGCCGATCCCGGTGACCGGGATGGCCTCGCCCGTGGAGCTGGGCGCGGCGCTGGGGCTGGAGGCGACCACCTACTCGGGCCCGACCGGGATCATGGGCGTGGTGCACGAGGCGTTCAGCGCGGTGGGGATCGAGACCGCGTCGCTGTGGGCGGCCATCCCCCACTACGTCGCCCAGCCGCCGTGCCCGAAGGCCTCCCTGGCGCTGCTGGCGTGGGTGGAGGACTTCCTGGGCGCGCGGGTGCCGCTGGGCGACCTGCCCGAGGACGCGGTGGCGTGGGAGTCCAACGTCAACGAGCTCACCGCCGAGGACGAGGACATCGCGGCGTACGTGCGCGGCCTGGAGGAGGCGAAGGACACCGCCGACCTGCCGGAGGCCTCCGGCGACGCGATCGCCCGGGAGTTCGAGCGCTACCTGCGCCGTCACGACGAGGGCTGAGGCCCCCGCGGCGGCTCCGGGCGCGCCTGGGGCCCTCAGACCCGCATGTGGCGCCACTCCCCCGTGGACAGCACCACGGCCCAGGCCCCGGCGATGCGGGCCAGCCCGCGGCGGACCTCGTCCACGACCGCGGGGGCCAACGGCACGGGGGCCTCGTGTGAGGCCTGGAGGCGCACGGTGACGCGGAGGCCGTCCAGAACCTTCTGGCCCCGGGCGATGGCCTCGTGGTCGGGTTCGGCCCGCCGCTCCAGGACCGCCCGGATACCGTCGCGCAGGGCGATGGCCTCGTCGAGGTCGGCGAGGGTGATGGGGATGGCTCCCTCGGCGGCCAGGCGGTGCTCGCGCAGGAACCGCGCGAGGTCGGCCCGGTCGGCGAGCCCGGCACCGGTGGAGACGAAGTCCGCGATGAGTTCGGCGGCCGCGCTGTGCCGCGTGGGGGTCGTCATGGGGGCTATCCCACCACGGTCGGACCCCGGATACCGGCGTTTTCGCGAGTCCGTGGCCACAGGTGGTCACCCCGAGCGTGCATAACACGACATATGCGCACGAATGGGAAACGGCGCTTCCCGGTCCGCTCACCTCGGGGCTCCGCCCCGACCGGCTGGGACCGCGAGCGTCGCGCGGAGCCCGTGGCGCTCGCGGGGCGGCCCCAGCCGGGCGAGCAGGACCGGGAAGTCGGCGAACCGGCCGTCCCGCGAGCCGTCGTGGTCGGCCGGGCCCCGGAGGCAGTCGCGCTGGACGGCGGTCAGCCCGGCGGGGTCGGCGGCCCGGAAGGCCCGGTGGGCGGTCGGGCCACCGGGCCGGAGGGTGTCTGGTGCAGCGCGCCCTCGACCGGGGCGGCCAGGAAGCCCGACAGGACGCGGCGCGGGGAGCCCAGGTCCTCGCCCGACGCCTCGGGGAGCGGGCCCCGGGCCCGGCCGTCGGGTTCGGGGCCGCCCGGGATCGCGGCGACGAACAGGGCAGCGGGGACGGTGGCCGGATAGACCGCGCCCTGGTGCGGGAGCGCGCCGTGGAGGTGGTCCAGCGCGCGCTCGCGCTCACGCGCGTCGCCGGTGAGAAGGTCGGCGAGGTGCCCGGGGCGCCGGAGCCGTAGGAGTGGAGGGTACGGGTCCAGTCGGTGGTGTGGAGTACGTCCGGTCCTGTCCGCATGTCCCGGATCGTGGCAGCGGCCGCCGAGGGTCCGCGGGTGCGCCTCCGGGGAGCGCTGGGAACGGTCTGGCTATACTCGGGCCCCCGGCTACGGGGCCGCCCCGAGGAAGGCCACACCATGTCGTTCGCCCAGCCGCCCACCACACCCCTGCGCCGGGCCCTGTTCCGCGCCCCCATCTGGATCTACCGGACCGGGCTGGGCTGCCTGATGGGCCGCCGGTTCGTACTGCTCACGCACAGGGGGCGGGCAACGGGAGAGGCCCGCCAGGCGGTGCTGGAGGTCATCGGCGGCGACGACGCCGAGGGGACCGTGCTGGTGGCCTCGGGGTACGGAAGGCGGTCGCAGTGGTTGCGCAACGTCGAGCGCGAGCCGCGGGTGCTGTTCCAGTTGGGCAACCGGCGCCACCGGGGCACCGCCGCAGTCCTGTCGCCGCAGGAGTCCGGTGAGGCGCTGATGAGCTACGCCGAGCAGCACCCGGCCGCCGCCGTGGCGCTGCTGCGCGCGCTGGGGTACGGGGTGGACGACGGCGAGGAGTGGTTCGAGCGGGTGGGCGCGGACATCGGGAACGACATCCCGGTCGTCCGGTTGTCCCCCGCGGAGTCCGCCGGTGAGCACCACCCCGGACTCTCCGCTCCCTAGGGCGGCGGACCGGCGGCATCGAGGGCCTTCGGTGTCGCCGGTCGCGTCCGGTGGTACCAGGCGGCCCGCGGTTACAGGCGCACGCCCAGCAGGGTGTCCGCGGTCGCGCGCACCAGGGCGGGCGCCCCGGTGTCGGCGCCGCCCTCGGTGAGGGCGGTGTCGGCCCAGGCGTCCACCGCGGCCAGGGCCGCCGGGGAGTCCAGGTCCTCGGTCAGGGCCGCGCGCACGGCGGCGAGCACCGGGGCGGCGTCGGGCGCCGCGCCCAGGGCGAGGGCGGAGCGCCAGCGCTCGGCGCGGGCGGTGGCGGCGGGGAGTTCGGCGTCGGTCCACTCCCACGGAGCGCGGTAGTGGTGGGCGAGCATGGCCAGGCGGATGACGGCCGGGTCCACGCCCTGCTGGCGCAGCTTGGAGACGAAGACCAGGTTGCCCAGGGACTTGGACATCTTCTCGCCGTCGAGGCCGACCATGCCCACGTGCAGGTGGTTGTGGGCGTTGGGTCCGCCCGTGGCGCATCGGGTCTCGGCCGCGCCCATCTCGTGGTGGGGGAAGATCAGGTCGCTGCCGCCGCCGTTGAGGTCGAAGGCCGGGCCGAGCCGGTCCAGGGCGATGGCGCTGCACTCGATGTGCCAGCCGGGGCGCCCGCGGCCAAGGGGGCTGTCCCAGGCGGGCTCGCCGGGGCGCTCGGCGCGCCAGAGCAGCCAGTCGAGCGGGTCCTTCTTGCCGGTGCGCTGGGGGTCGCCGCCGCGTTCGCCGAACAGCTCCAGCATCCGCCCGCGGTCCAGGTGGCTGATCTCGCCGAACTCGGGCGCCTCGGCGACGGAGAAGTACAGGTCCCCGTCCAGTTCGTAGGCGGCGCCGGTGTCGCGGATGCGTGCGGCGAGGTCGCTGATGAGGTCGACGGACTCCACCACGCCGACGTAGGAGGTCGGGGGGATGATCCGCAGGGCGGCCATGTCCTCGCGGAAGACGTCGATCTCGCGGTGGGCGAGGTCGCGCCAGTCGACGCCGGTGGCCTCCGCGCGCTCCAGGAGCGGGTCGTCGATGTCGGTGGTGTTCTGCACGTAGTCGACGTCGTGGCCCGCGTCGCGCCAGACCCGGTTGACCAGGTCGAAGGTGAGGTAGGTGAAGGCGTGGCCCAGGTGGGCGGCGTCGTAGGGGGTGATGCCGCAGGCGTACATCCCGGCCCGGGGGCCCGGCGTCGTCGTCCTTATCCGGCCGGTGGCGGTGTCGTGGACACGAAGGGGACCGCCGGTACCCGGCAGGGGGACGATGTCAGGCGCAGACCATGAACGCATACCGCGCAGCCTATCCGGACGGGCGGGCGGCAGGCGTGCGCGGGAGGGTGGGCACCGTGCGTGACGATCACCCCAGAAGAGGCGGGAATAAGCCGGGACGGGGACGGAACCCCCGCCCGTCGTCGGTTCGGGGGTTCCGCGCTGGCCCCAGGCCGGGTCGGAGCCTTCTCGATCGAGGACGCGGCTTCTTCGAGCATGCCCGCGTGCTGCGTCCAGGGGAGCAACGCGTACGGAGCGGTGAAACCCGCCCATCTACGTACTAACGAGCCGTGCGGGCGCGGGCGAAGCGGCTGACCGGTACCGGAACGCGGGAGATCGCCGAACCGGAGGACGGTGGTCTCCCGTGCCGTGTGGGCGGAGGTGTCGCGTGTCTGCTTCCGGGCGCGCGCGGGAGGGGTGGGCACCGCACGCGACGGTCAGCCCGGAAGGGACGGGAACGAGTCGGGCGCGACGACCCGTGCGGCGGAGGGCGCGAACGGCCCGGAGCCGGGGCTCACGCGGCGAGGTTGTGGTGCCTCCGGCTGATGAGCAGGGCGCCGAACACCGCCACGGCGGCGCACAGGGCGGCCATCCCCTCGTTGCCCAGGCGCCAGTGCAGCAGCGCGCCGCTGACCGAGACCACGTAGAGGAGCCAGTACGCTCCGCTCTCCACAAGGTTGCCGTTACGGCCCTCCATCGTGCCCCCTGCCGTGAACGCGTGCCCTCACGCGAGCCTGACGGCGCGTGCCGTCTCACTCTGAGACGCCGTGGTCACTCTCGGGGTTGACACACCGTCGCCCCCGGGGGTGTGACGGTGGTTATGCGCACCGGTGACGCCCGCCCTGGTCAGGGCCGAGAGGCCGGACCGGAGCAGGTGGGCTCGGAACTGACGGGGCCGGTCCAGGGCCGACCCACCGGGGTCAGGGCCGGGCCGCGTCCGCGAGTTCGAGCAGGTCCAGCGCCTCGGCCGTGCGCACCAGCTCAGGGTCCCCGGCGGGGCCGAACTCGACGACGTCGGCGTGGACCGCCCGGAGCCGCCACCGGGCGCGGGACACGTCGCGGCGCTCCCGTCGCGGACTGAGGGCGTAGTGGGAGGGGGCGGCCTGGTCACGGACGGGCACAGCGCTCATGGGCGGTCCTTCGGGGGTGGGTCGGCGG
>NZ_LEKI01000138.1:0-15710 GCF_001029525.1 Nocardiopsis sp. RV163
GGCCGGGGCGGGCCTGCCCCGCCCCGCCTCCGCCCTGTACGGGTGCCCCCAGGGCAGGTGCGCGCGCACGTGGGAGCCCACACCGGCCGAGGACGTGCCGGTCTGCCTGGTCAGCGGCGCCCCCCTGCGTCCGCCGCGGGGGCGGTAGGCGGTGGGCGACCTGTGGGCGGAACTGGGCCGGAGGCTCACCGAGAGGTGGGGCAGCGCCCCCGCGCTGCCCGGCGCCCTCTACCTCGCGGTCGCCGCCGCCGCCTACGCCCTGGGCTGGTCCGGGGCGTGGGACGTGGGGCACCTGGCCGAGCGGGTCACCGGATGGGCCGCGGACCCGCGTGTGGACACCTTCGGCGGTCAGGCCCTGGTGCTGGCCGCCGTGGTGGCCGGGAGCACCGCCGTGGGCCTGGTCGCCCGGGGGCTGGGCTGGCTGGTCGAGCGCCTGTGGACCGCCGCGGACTGGGAGCGGTGGCCGCCGCCGCTGCGCGGCTGGACCGGGCGGTGGGTGCGCTCGCGCCGCGCGCGCTGGGACCGGCTGCGCGGAGAGGTCGAGAGGGCGCGCGGCGGGGGCGTGGAGGCGGAGCGGAGCGGAGAGGTCGAGAGGGCGCGGCGAGGGAGCGGGGAAGTCCGGCGAGCGCCGGACGGCGGCGGGGAGGAGGCGTTCGCGAAGGCCTACGACCGCATGGCGAGGATCTCCCCCGAGCGGCCGGAGCGGCCCACCTGGTGCGGTGACCGGATCGCGGCCGTGCGCACGCGGCTGGCCCGCGACCACCGCGCGGACCTGGCCGTGCTGTGGCCGCACCTGTGGCTGGCCCTGCCGGAGGAGGAGCGCGTGGAGGTCACCGCGGCCCGCGAGGACCTGGCCCTCGCCACGGGGTTGACGGCGTGGGCGCTGCTGTACCTGCCGCTGACCGTGTGGTGGTGGCCCGCCGCGCTCGTCGCGGCGGCCGTGGCGGGGATCGCGTGGGTGCGTGCCCGGTCCGCGGTCGGGAACTACGCCACACTGGTGGAGGCCGTCGTGCGCCTGCACGCGGTGGAACTGGCCGACCGGGTGGGGGTCGCGCACGAGGGGGTGTTCAGCGGGGAGCTGGGCGAGCGGCTGACCCTGCGCCTGCGCGCGAGCATGCCACTGGCGCCCGTGTCCCCGCATTCGGTGCCCCCGCCCGTGCCGCCGGTCGCCGCGTCGCCAGCTCCGGCGCCGGCGCCCCCGGTAGCAGGGACCCGGCCTCCGACGGCCGAGTCCCGGTCTCCGGCACCCGAGCCCGCGCCGCCGGCGGCGGACACCGCTGGCTCCGGGCCAGAGCACGAAGAACCCCGGAGGTAGTTGCGCACCGCCGCCCGCGGGCCGGGGGCCCGGGGGCGAAGGACTCCATCGGTAGCGAACGCCGCCGTCGACAGCGGACACCGCGGAGCCGGGGGCCGGGGAACGAAGGGCCCCAGGCCCGGAGGGGTTGTCCACAGGGCCCAGCGGAAGTGCGCGCGGATCCCTACTCTGGTATCGGGGGCGCCGCGGGCGTCCGTAGGCGCGGTGACACGCCCCCGTGTTCCAGTGTGACCGGCAGTCCCGCTCCCGCCCACCCCGGACCCCCTCCTGTGGACGGCCGGGGACTCACCGGCCCGTACCGGTGAGGGGGCCGCCGCGCGAGCGGCCCCCTCGGCTCCAGGACCGCTCGGACCTAGGACTGCTCGGATCTGCGCAGCAGCGCCAGGAACATCGCGTCGGTACCGTGCACGTGCGGCCAGAACTGGACGTACCTTCCCTCCGGACCGGCCGCGAGGTCGGGCACCCCGTCCAGGTAGTCGGCGGCGCGCAGCAGCGTGAGGTCGTCGCGCTCGGCGAGCACCCGGCGGACGATCCCGTCGGTCTCGTCCAAGTGCGGCGAGCAGGTGACGTAGGCGACCACTCCGCCGGGGCGCACCGCCTCGACCGCGCTCGTCAGCAGGTCGTGCTGGAGCGGCGCCAGTTCGGCGGCCGAGGCCTCGGTGCGCCGCCAGCGCGACTCCGGGCGTCGGCGCAGCGCGCCCAGGCCCGTGCACGGCGCGTCCACCAGCACCCGGTCGAAGGCCCCCGGCCGCCAGGCTGGCCTGGTCCCGTCCGCGACCACGACCCGGCCCGCGTCGCGCGGGGAGCGGCGCACCGCGCCCGCGACCAGTCCGGCCCGCGCGGGCTGCACCTCGGCGGCCAGCAGGCGGGCGTCGCGCTGTCCGGCCAGGGAGGCCAGCAGACCGGCCTTGCCGCCCGGCCCCGCGCACATGTCGAGCCAGCGCGCGTCGTTCCCGTGGGCATCCACCCTGGTCAGGGCGAGGGCGACCAGTTGGCTGGCCTCGTCCTGCACCGCGGCCCGGTTCTGGTGCACCTCGCGGATCGCCGCCGGGTCGCCCTCGGGCAGGTAGGCGGCGAACGGCGAGTAGCGGGCCTCCTCGGCGCCGGCGGCCACCAGGTCGGCGACGGTGGCGCGGCCCGGCTTGGCCACGAGGGTCACGCGGGGGCGCTCGTTGTGCGCGGCGAGCAGGCGCTCGGTCTCGACCAGCCCGTTGGCGGACCGCTCCCCCAGCGCGCGGGCCAACTCCTTGACCATCCAGCGCGGGTGGCTGTGCACGACCGACAGGTACCCGCTGGGGTCGGTGGCGCGGTCCGGGGCGACCACGGCCGTCCACGCGTCCAGGTCGCGGGCGGAGACCCTGCGCAGGACGGCGTTGACGAAGCGGCCGCGGTGGTGGCCCACGACCCGGCGGGCCAGGTCCACGGTGGCGCTGACCGCTGCGTGCGGCGGGATCTTGGTGGACAGCAGCTGGTGGGCGCCCAGGCGCAGCAGCGGCAGGGCCTCGGTGTCCACGGAGGCGAGCGTGCGGTCCACGCAGGCCTCCAGGATCGCGTCGTAGGTGCCCTGGAGGCGCAGGGTCCCGTAGGTCAGCTCGGTGGCCAGGGCCGCGTCGCGGCCGCTGATGCCGCGTTCGCTGAGCAGGGCGGGCAGCAGCAGGTTGGCGTAGGCGTCGCGCTGGCCGACGGCGCGCAGCACGTCGTAGGCGACGCGGCGTGCGGGGTCGCGGGGCCGGGACTGTCCGTCCCCGCTCCGGCCGCCGCCCTGCGCGGGCTTCCCGCCGCGGCGGGGACGGCGGTACGGGGATCGGGACTGCTCGCTCAACGTGTGCTGCCTCAACAAACCGGGGACGGGACCGGCGGGCTCACCCGCCGGTTCGAGACTACGGCAGCTCAGCGCCCCAGGCGGTCCTCGTCGCCGGGGCGCACGCCGCGCGCCCAGTCGACCGCGGCCATGGCGCGCTTGCCCTGCGGCTGCACCTCGCCCAGGACGACCGGGTGGGTGGCGGTGCCGACCAGGACACGCTTCTTGTCGGCGTGCAGCTGGCCGGGGTCGAGCGCGGGTGTGTCGGCGTCGGTGAGGGGGGTGACCGGCCCCACCTTGAGGCGGACGCCGCGGAAGGTGGTCCAGGCGCCCGGGGCGGGGGTGCAGGCGCGGGCGGTGCGGTCCACGCGCAGGGCGGGGGCGGTGAAGTCGAGTTCGGCGTCCTCGGGAGTGAGCTTGGACGCGTAGGAGATTCCGTCGGCGGGCTGCTCGACAGGGCTGAGGCGGTCGGCGGAGATGCCGTCGATCGTGCGGAGGAGGAGTTCGGCGCCGGAGACGGCGAGCCGGTCGAGGAGTTCACCGCTGGTGTCGGTGGGGCGCACGGCCTCGGTGAGGGTGCCGTAGACGGGACCGGCGTCGAGTTCCTTGACGATCCGGAAGGTGGACGCGCCGGTGACGTCGTCGCCGTGCAGGACCGCGTGCTGGACGGGGGCGGCGCCGCGCCATGCGGGGAGCAGGGAGAAGTGCAGGTTGACCCAGCCGTGGCGGGGGATGTCGAGCGCGGACTGGGGCAGCAGGGCACCGTAGGCGACCACGGGGCAGCAGTCGGGGGCGATCCGCGCCAGCCGCTCCAGGAACTCGGGGTCGCCCGCCTTGGCGGGCTTGAGCACCTCGATGCCCTCGCTCTCGGCGAGTTCGCCGACCGGGCTGGCGGAGACCCTCCGGCCGCGCCCGGAGCGGGCGTCGGGGCGGGTGACCACGGCGGCGACCTCGTGGCCGGAGTCGATCAGTGCGCGCAGGGACGGTACCGCCACCTGCGGTGTTCCGGCAAAGACAAGCTTCAACGTGGGTTCCCCTCCACCGAGGTCTGTCGGTTCCCCAGTTCTACCAGTGGCGCCGGGCCGCGCAGCCCGGTGCGCGGGGCGGTGTCGCACGGTTCTGGTAGACAGAGGAGGATGACAGCGCAGCCCGGTCAGCCCGACGGGGTCCTCTTCGACCTTCCGGAACAGGAGAAGGCCACGGCTCGGGCGGCAAGCAGGTCCCGCCGCCCGGCCCCACGCGGGCCCGCCGAGCGGCTGCCCGTCGCGCGCGTGGTCGTGGACACCCCGCTGCCCCACCTGGACCGGTACTTCGACTACCGTGTGCCCGCCGACATGGACGAGGCGGCGGTGCCCGGCTGCCGGGTGAAGGTGCGGTTCAACAACCGCCGGTTGGGCGGTTTCCTGGCCGAACGGGTGGAGAGCTCGGAGTTCTCGGGGCGGTTGGCGTACCTGGAGGCGGTGGTCTCCCCCGAACCCGTGCTCACCCCCGAGATCCTGGGGCTGGCCCGCGCGGTCGCCGACCGCTACGCGGGCACGCTGAGCGACGTGCTGCGCCTGGCGGTGCCGCCCCGCCACGCCCGTGTGGAGATGGAGGCGGCCAAGGCAGCGGGGGCAGCCGGAGCCGACGTGTCTGCGGAGGTGACCGGGGTCGGTGCGGACCCGGCGACGTCGGGGTCCAGCGCCCCCACGGAGACAGCGGAGGCCAGCGGGCCCCACGGGACGGCGGTGAACGGTGAGAATCCGGGCGGCCCCGTGCCCGGGGCGGACCCGCGCAACGCTCGGCCCGGGGCGGTCCCCGACACCGCGCCGAACGCCGCCGACGCCCCGCGGGTGTCCCCGACAGCGACGGACGCGCCCTCCGCTGCGGCGGCGGCACAGGATGCCACCGGCCCGGACCCCGGCCACGGCCCCTGGGCGGACTACCCCGAGGGGCCCTCGTTCCTGCGCGCGCTGCGCGCGGGACAGCCCGCCCGCGCGGTGTGGAACGCCCTGCCCGGTGCCGGTTGGGCGGACGCGGTGGCTGTCGCCGCGGCCCAGGCCCTGGCCGCCGAGCGCGGCACCGTGATCGTGGTGCCCGACGGCCGCGACGTGCGGGCCGTCGACCACGCCCTGGAACAGCGCCTGGGCGGGGGCCGGTACACGGCGCTCACCGCCGACCTCGGACCGGCCGAGCGCTACCGGCGCTGGCTGTCGGTGCTCCGCGGCGGGGTCCGGGTCGTGGTCGGCACGCGCGCGGCGGTGTTCGCGCCGGTGCGCGACCTGGGGCTGGTGGTGCTGTGGGACGACGGCGACGACGTGCACGCCGACCCCCACGCCCCCTACCCGCACGCGCGCACGGTGCTGTCGATGCGCGCGCACCGCGCCGGGGCCGGTGCCCTGATCGGCGGGTACACGCGCACCACCGACGCCCAGCTGCTGGTGGAGTCGGGGTGGGCGCACCCGCTGACCGCCGACCGGGCGACCCTGCGCGCCCGCGCGCCCGTGGTCCGGGCGGCCGGGGACGACCGGGAGCTGGCCCGCGACGAGGCGGCGCGGTCGGCGCGGATGCCCAGCGTGGCCCTGCGGGCCGCACGCGAGGCCGCGCGGACCGGTCCGGTGCTCTTCCAGGTTCCGCGCCGGGGCTATCTGAACACACTGGCCTGCGCCGGGTGCCGCGAGCCCGCGCGCTGCGACTCCTGCCGGGGCCCGCTGGCCGTGCGCGGTTCGCACGCCATGCCCTCGTGCGGCTGGTGCGGCCGGGTCGCCGGGCAGTGGGCGTGCCCGGAGTGCGGTGTCACCCGCATGCGCGCCGTGGTGGTGGGGGCCCGCCGCACCGCCGAGGAGTTGGGCCGGGCGTTCCCCTCGCTGACCGTGCGCACCTCGGGCCGCGAGGAGGTGCTGTCACGGGTGGCGGACGCGCCGTCGCTGGTGGTGGCCACCCCGGGGGCCGAACCGGTGGCCGACAACGGGTACGCGGCGGCGGTCCTTCTGGACGGCTGGGCGCTGCTGAACCGGATGGACCTGCGCGCCTCGGAGGAGGCCCTGCGCCGCTGGCTGAACGCGGGTGCCCTGGTGCGGGCGGGCGGCACCGTGGTGGTTTCGGCCGACGCCTCGCTGCCGGTGGTGCAGTCGTTCGTGCGGTGGGACCCGACGGGCTTCGCCGAGCGCGAGCTGGCCGAGCGCCGAGAGTTGGGGTTCCCCCCCGCGGTGGCGATGGCCTCGGTCACCGGCGCTCCCGACCACGTGCGCGAACTACTCGACCAGATCGAACTGCCCGAGGGCGCCGAACTCCTGGGGCCGGTGCCCGTGGGCGCGGACCGGGCGGTCGGCACGGACGACGCCCGCCCCACCGAGCGGGCGCTGCTGCGGGTGCCCCGGACCGGGGTGGGCGCGCTGTCCCGGTCGCTCAAGGTGGCGGCCTCGGCGCGCAGCGCGCGCCGCGACGAGCACTTGGCGCAGGTGCGGATGGACCCGCTGCACGTGGTCTAGGGGCTGTTCTTCGAACCGGTCCCAGCTTGCGGGGGTCGGTTCGGGCGCCCACGGGGTTCTGGAGGTGCCGGAGACGGGTTCCCGTGGGAGAACCGCGCCGTAGGCGTCGGTTGAGGGCGGTGGCGGGCGACGGGTGGGCACGAGCGAACCCGCCGCAGGCACCGAAGGTTCCCGTTCTCCGGGCGCCCGAACACGGACCGAAGCGGAGCGCAGGTCCAAAAAACACTGCCTAGGCGTATCCGGCCGAAAGCGCCACCGGCGTGGAGCACGGGACACGGCCCGCGGTGACCCCGCACTCGTGGCGGGTGCCCCGGGGGCGGGCGGTCGTCTCGGCGGGGAACCCATCGGGGGCCTCGGCCGGGGCATCCCGAGCCCGGTGCCGACGGGAGCGGCCGTTGGGCTCAGCGGCCGTACCGCGCGCGGTACAGGTCGCGCAGCACGGCCACCTCCGCCGCGTGGTGGATGACCTCCCGGTTGACGTGGAGCACGAGGGCGACCATGGGGAAGTCACCCCACTGGGGCGCCTCAGCGCCGCCCACCGGCGCGGCCAGGCCGCTCTCGTCCAGCTCCTGGACGTGCGCGGTCCAGGCGGTGTAGGCGTGGCGCAGCCGCTGCCGGGCCTCGGCGGCGGTCGCGGGCCAGTCGGCGTTCTCCCGTGTGACGGTGCGGTCGCCGAAGTGCCAGTTGACGCGGGTCTCCAGGACCTCGACGACGATGTGCCCGAGCCGCCAGGCGATGGTGGTCACCGGCGGCGGTTCGGGTTCGGGGACGGCCGTGTCGGGCCGGTGGCGCCCGTCCGGTCCCTCGCGCACGGTCCAGGCACCGGGCACCGGAGCCCAGTGGAACTCCTCGTCGGTGAGCCCCTCCAGGCGGGGCCACAGCGAGAAGTCCCAGTAGAACCGCAACTGGGCCAGGACCTCTCCGGTCCAGTTCACCGCCACCCGCGAGCGCCTCCCCGGCGCCCGGGCGCGCGGCCCAGCCCCGCCAGGACGCCGGTGCCGGGGTCGGACACGTCCTCGTCCGGGTAGGGCCACCACCGCAGGTCGGCCACGCCCGGCTCCACGGGCTGGAAGGGGTCGAAGGCGCGCTCCACCGCGGCGCGGGGCGCCGGAGAGGTGAGGGCGAGGTAACCGCCCCCGCGCATGAGGGCGTGCAGGGCGCCGATCGAGGCGGGCGGGTCGTCCGCGGTGAAGGGGCGGGTCATCAGAACGGCGACGGGCTCGTCGAAGTCGACGAGCCCGGAGGAGCCGAGGCGTCGCAGGAGCGTGTCCGTGCCGGAGCCGTCGCCGGAGAGCACGCAGGCCCCGGCGGTGGAGAGCATGCCCGCCGCGCCGTGCGGGGCGACGTGTACGACGGAGGCGTCGGGGGCGGCGGCGTGCACGCGCTCGGCGGTTCCGGGCACCGGACACCCCCAGTCGACGAACTGGCGCACGCCCGCGTCGACGGACAGGTAGTCGACCACGCGCCCCAGGAAGGCCTGGTGCAGGCGGGTGTGCTCGGCGTGCCGGGGGTCGGGGCGCCCGCCCGCGCGGGAGCCGAGGTCGACCACACCGGGCCGCTGACCGGGGACGGGCGCGGACCCGCGCCCTCGGAACACGGCCGTGAGCCGACCCGTCTCGGACCCTCGGACGTTGGTCACGTTCACGCTCCCCCAGCCGGTTCGCTCGCGGGAGGCAGACGCTCGGCGGGGCGGGCCGGTCGGGCCCGGACAGCGTCGCGCCATGCCGTCAGGGCCCGATGGTACCTCCTGTGAAAGTGATCCTCGGCACACACATGGGTGTTATGTGCCCTATTTCGCCCTTTGGGAACTACTGGGGCGCAAGTGTTTCTGGTTAAACGAACTCGGCCCTGTGGAGGGGAAGCGGGCGTCACGCCCCGCTCTCCCTCGATTGCGGCAGGTCACCGCCCCGTGGTCCCGGAAAAGCCCTACGACACGGCCGAGCCACCCGGAAAGCGCTGCTCCGCCGAGCTCTCCGAGAAACGGTCCCGGTCGGCGAGGGCCCCGCGCCCCCGGCCGGAGGCCGCCCCGGAGGAGGGCCGCTCCCCTGCGGGGAAGACCTTCAGGCCCCGGGGCGTCACCGGTCCACGGTCAGCCTCCACGCGGGCAGCTCCGCGCACAGCCAGGACACCACCGCGACCACCAGCACGGTGGCGGGCAGCGGCCAGAGCGGGCCGCCGGGCCACGGACGGCCCAGGAGCCCCATCCCCGCGAAGGCGAGCGGGGCCGCCGAGGCCAGGACACCGGCGACGACCGCGACGACCGCGACCAGGGCGGCCTCCCTGCGCAGCAGTGACCGGACCTGAGCGGGGGTCGTGCCCACGGCGCGCAGCGCGTCCGTCTCCGCGCGGCGGCGCAGGGTCTGGGCGGACAGGCGGTTGGCCACCGAGAGCAGCACGTACCCCGCCAGGCAGAGCAGCACCACGAGGTTGAGCACCGTGTTCGCCGCGAGCACGCCCCCGGCCGCGTCCGGGGCGGTGTCGGCGACCTCCACCCCCGGATGCGCCGTGGCCAGGCCGTCGAGGGTCTGGCGGACCTCGGACTCCCGCCCGGGTTCGGCGAGCACCCGCAACTCGGCGGGCAGGTCACCGGTCAGGTGTCCCCGGGCCAGGTCCCGCGAGACCAGGGCCGGGCCGAAACCGAGTTCGCGCTCGTACAGCGCGACCACCTCGGCGCCGACCTCGGCCCCGTCCCCCATCCGGAACGTCACCCTCTGCCCCGGCTCGGCTCCGAGGGAGCGCGCGGTCCGCGCGCCCAGCGCGACGGTGTCACCGGTCAGCGCGCCCAGGTCGCCCTCGGTGACGCCCACGTCGACGACCTCCGGGGCGCCCGGCCCCAGGACCAGCGCGGGAGTCTCCCGGTGCACCACCCCCTCCTCGAACGGCAGCCCGGTGGTCCACACGAGCGTGGTCGGCGTGGCGGTGACGGCCGCGGCGACGGACGGGTCCTCCCTGACGGCCTCGGCCAGCCCCAGCGGAAGCCCGCCGAGCGCGGGCGCCGTCAGCGTGCTCGCGGCCAGCTCCCCGGCCTCGCGCTGCTGCGTCTGGGCGGCCAGCAGCGTGGTGTTGACGTAGCCCTGGCTGAGCGCGAAGGCCACCAGCATCGCCAGCGCGCTGACCGCGCCCGCCACCCGGTGGGAGTGGCCGTGCAGGTTGCGCACCGCCAGCCAGGTCAGGGCGGAGGAGCGAGCGGGCAGGCGGCGGCCGAGCGCCCCGCTCACCGCCCGCAGCAGGGCGGGGCCGACCAGGGCCAGCCCGACCACCGCGAGCAGGCCGGCCGAGGCCGGGGCGGCCGCCGCCATCTCGTTGTCCAGCGCCAGCGCCGGGACCGACGCACCCACCGAGGCCAGGAGCAGCGCCGCTCCCGTCCAGGTCCGCGCCCGGCCGGGAACCCGCGGTTCGGCGACGGACTCGGCGAGCGCGTCAGTGGGCGGCGCGGCCGCGGTCCGGCCGACCGCGGCCAGCGAGGCGAGCCACACGGCGAGCACCATCAGCACCACCGTGGCCAGGGCGGGCAGCGGTCCGAACACCGGCGGCAGACCCGGCGGCACCAGCCCCAGCGAGGCGAACCAGTCCAGCACGACCCCGGCCAGCGGGTAGCCGCCGGCCACGCCGAAGGGCAGGGCCGCCAGGGTGACGAGGAGGTTGGGGGCGGCGACCAGGCGGCGGATCTGCCGGGGTGTGGCGCCCACGGCCCGCAGCAGCGCAAGGTCGCGGCGCTGGGCGGCCACGGAGACCGACAGCGCTCCGGCGACGGTCAGGCCGATGGTCGTCACCAGGACTCCGCTGAGCGAACCGGCCACCGCGACCAGGACACCGCGCGCGGCTCCTGCGGCCGGGGACTCGGCGTCGCCGATCCGGTCCCCGGTCCGCACGAGCGCGTCCTCGCCCGCCAGGGCCTCCCGCACCGCCCCGGTGAACCGCTCCTGCGACACGCCGGGCGCGGCGCGCAGGGCCACCAGGTCCACGGTGCCCTCGCGCGGGCCCTCGGTGCGTCCGGCCAGGTGGGCGGCGGTTTCGTCGTCGAACAGGACCACGGTGGCACCGGTGTCGAGCACCCCGGATAGCCGGTGGTCGCCGGTGCGCCCCGCCGCGGTGACCCGCAGCCGGTCTCCGACCCCGGCACCAGCGGCCGAGGCCGTGGAGGAGTCCAGGACCACCTCCCCCGGCCCCCGCGGCGCCTCCCCCTCCAAGGGGGCGTCCTCCAGCAGCGCGGCGGAGGACCACCCGTGGCCGGTGGTGCGGGGGTCGGCTCCCGTGGCGACCCCTTCCCCGGTGTGCACGGCGGCCGGGAACCCGACGTCGCCGACGGCGGCGCGGACCTCGGGCAGGGCGGCCAGCCGGGCGGTGAGTTCGCCGGGCAGTCCGGCCCGCTCGGGCAGGGGCGGGTCCAGGTCCTCGGCCTGTTCGACCGTCTGGGGAGCGGTGACCACGGCGTCCGCGCCCCGGAGGCGTTCGGCGGGGACCGACGAGCGCAGCCCGGTGTCGGCCAGCACGCCGCCGACGGTGACGAACGCCGATCCGCCCAGGACCGCGACGGCGACGGCGGCCAGCACCCCGGCACGGCCGCGCGCCAGCTTCAGCGCGAGGGGGCCGCGTCCGCCGACGGGATCCGTTCCGGATGCGGAACCGGGTGCGGAGAGCGGACCCGGCCCGGCGGTCGCCGTCATCGGTCGGCCTCCGCCCCGGCCGCCTCCAGGGAGGCCAGGCGTCCGGCCAAGTCCGCCGCGGAGGGGGCGTGCAGGACGTCGGCGAGGCGGCCGTCGGCCATGACCGCGGTGGCGTGCGCCCTGGCGGCGGCCTTGGGGTCGTGGGTCACCATGACGACGGTCTGGCCGAGTTCGTCCACGACCTCCCGCAGCAGGCCCAGGACGCCGTCGGCGGTCGCGCCGTCGAGCGCTCCGGTGGGCTCGTCCGCGAAGACGATGTCGGGCCGGGGGGCCAGGGCCCGAACGACCGCGATCCGCTGCTGCTGGCCGCCGGAGAGCTCCGTGGGCCGGTGGCGCAGCCGCGGCCCCACACCCGTCCGGTCGACGAGCGTACGCAGCCAGCCCTGGTCGGGGGCCCGTCCGGCCAGGCGCAGCGGCAGGGTGATGTTCTCCTCAGCGGTGAGCGTGGGCACCAGGTTGTAGGACTGGAACACGAAGCCGACCCGCTCGCGGCGGAACTCGGTGCGCCGGGGCTCGCGCAGGGAGCCGACGTCGGTGCCTCCCACCGCCACCGAGCCAGAGGTGGGCCGGTCCATGCCGGAGGCGCAGTTGAGCAGGGTGCTCTTGCCCGATCCGGAGGGCCCCATGACGGCGAGGAACGAGCCGCGGGGAACCCGCAGCGACACCCCGGCCAGGGCGGAGACGACGCCCTCGCCGTCGGAGTAGACGCGGTGGACGTCGGTGAGCCGGACGGCCTCGCCGTCGGCGTCCGGACCGGCGGTACCAGGTGCGGTGGCTGTCTCCTCCGCGCCGCTCACCGGTCGCCGCCGCGGGCGAGGACGACCAGCGCGACGAACGAGACCAGCGCCGCGAGTCCGAAGACCGAACCGATCAGCTCGTGGCCGAGCAGGGACAGCGTGCCGTTGGCCGCGGCGGTCCCGGCCAGGACGAACCCGAGCAGGACGAGCAGGGCCCGGCGGGCGGGTGCGCGCCGGGGCCGGGAGTGCGCGGGGGACGACCGCGGGACGGAGGACTGCGGGGCTCCGGCAATCGGGGCGTCGATGCGGTAGGGGTCGTCGGACACGGCTGCTCCCGGGGTTCGGTGGGTGGCTGGACACGGCCGGTGTACCGCCCGCCGTGTCGTCTCCGACGCTACGGAGGCGCGGCCCGCCGGAACATCCCGCTCACCCGCCGGCCGCTGCTACAGCCAGCTGTAGTGGAGCCCGGCCGAACCCCTCCGAGCAGCCGTCGCACCCGCTCCCCGGGCCGCCGTCAGAGCACCCGCGCGGGGTCGGGCACCGGGGCGAGGCGGCCGTCGCAGTCGGCGTACTCCCAGCGCGGCCCGCGGGCCACGAGTTCGGCGACCGCGCCGACGAGGCGGTCCACGTGCTCCCGAGTGGTGCCCACCCCCAGGCTCGCCCGCACCGCCTGACCGTGGCCCCGGGGCAGCAGGTGCCGCGTGAGCGGGTGGGCGCAGAACAGGCCGTCGCGCACTCCGATCCCGTACTCGGCGGACAGGGCCGCGGCCAGCAGGTCGGCGGGCAGGCCGTCCACGGTGAACGACACGATGCCCACCCGCGGGTGGTCCCCGCCCCACAGGGTCAGCTCGGTGACGCCGTCGATCGCCGTCAGCCCCTCGCGCAGCCGGTCCAGCAGCGCCGACTCGCGTGCGTGCAGGCGATCCTGGGCGTCGGGAGCGAGGGCGTCGCAGGCGGCGGCCAGCGCCACGGCGCCCAGCACGTTGGGGCTGCCCGCCTCGTGCCGCGCGGGCAGGTCGTTCCACACCACGTCGTGCTCGCCGACCAGCCGCGTGGCGCCGCCGCCGGACAGGTAGGGCGCGGCCTCGCGCAGCCAGTCGGCGCGGCCTGCCAGCACCCCGGAGCCGAAGGGGGCGTAGAGCTTGTGGGCGGAAAGGGCGACGTAGTCGGCGCCGGTCCGCTCCAGGCTGAAGGGCAGGTGCGGCACGTACTGGGCGGCGTCCACGACCACGCGGGCGCCCTCGGCGTGGGCCGCCTCCACCAGTTCCTCCACCGGCCAGATCTCGCCGGTGACGTTGGAGGCGGCGGTCACGCACAGCAGGCGCGGGCCCTCGGGGGCCCCGCGCAGCGCGGTGGCCGCGGCCTGCACCGCCTCCTCGGGGGAGGCGGGCAGCGGCAGGCGCACCACCCGTCCAGCGCGGGCGGCGGGGTGCTCCCAGGGCAGCAGGCTGGCGTGGTGCTCGGACTCGAACACGACCACCGTGCAGCCCTCGGGCACCGAGCGGGCCAGCAGGTTGAGGGCGTCGGTGGTGCCGCGCACGAACACCACGGCGTCGGCGGGCCGGGAGCGCGCGCCCACGAAGCGGGCGACGCTGCGGCGGGCGCGCTCGTAGGCGTCGGTGCTGACCTGGGAGTGGTGGCCCGCGCCTCGGTGCACGCTGGCGTAGTAGGGCAGCGCCGCGGACAGGGCCTCGGCCACCGGGGTCAGACACGGGGCACTGGCCGCGTAGTCGAAGTTGGCGTACTCGACGCGTCCGCCGGTGACCAGGGGGACGCCCTCGTCGGAGGTGACGACGGTGCACGCGGCGGCGTCGGCCGGGGGCTCGGCGGAACGGGCGGCGTGGAAGGGAACGGCAGTGGTCATGGGGCACCTCTCCTGTGGGTCGTGGGACCCGCGGAGATGTCACTCCGGTAACGCCTCAGGGGTCCGCGCTTGTCCGACACGGTCGTGTCGGGACCTGGTCCTCACCCGGGGCACCCCACCGCGGTAGGAGGGTTGCCGACCAGCTAGCCGGGGCTTGACGCTGGTACTCGTGACCTGCGACGCACACTAACACAGCCTTCCGGTCAACGGCAGGGGCACGGGATGTGGCCCGGACCACCGAGACGCTTGACAGCGGCGCGCGCCGTGGGGACATACTTGTGCCTGCCTGCCCTCACGCCGCGGGTGTCCGGTTTCCCCCGGCCGCCCTCCAGGCGCGAGACTCCAGTGCGTCGGAGTTTTCGCGTGCCCGTGAGCGAGAGGTGTGCACCTTGTACGGCGACGACCGTATCCAGCAGGTTCTGCGCAATCCCAGGGTCGTCCTGGTGTCCGGCTACGCCCGCCTGCCCGACTCGGTGGCGAGCCACTCCCAGTACCAGCGGCTCGGCGTCGTGCTGGCCGTGGACACCGCCGACGGGCGCGTCGTCGCCGCGGACACCACCCTGCTCACCGAACTGGCCAGGGACTTCTTCCGGGCCCTGGTCGAGGGGGAGTCGGTGACCGGGGACGTCGCCGAACTGGTGCGGCGGGTGCAGACCCGTTACGCGGGCCAGTCCGGCGCCGCGCTGACCACCGCCCTGCGCCGCTGTCTGGAGACCTACGGCCAGCTCAGGGAGGGCGACCAGTTGCCCGCGGACCCCGAGGCCGCGGAGGAGGCACGGCCGTGACCGACGACCTCCTCGCGAACGGGAGCCCCGCCGGAGCCCGGGGCGAAACCGGCGCCGTGCCCCGGACCGGGGCCGAAGACGGAATCGAGAGCGCGGCCGGGGCCGCGCCGCTGCCGCTGGCGGGCGTGCGCGTCGCCGACCTGTCCCGCGTGCTGGCCGGCCCCTACGCCACCATGCTGCTCGCCGACATGGGCGCCGAGGTGGTCAAGGTGGAACAGCCCGGGCGCGGCGACGACACGCGCTCCTGGGGGCCGCCCTGGACCGGGGGGGCCGGAGCGGAGGGGCGCGGCGAGGCCGCCTACTTCCTGTCGGTGAACCGAAACAAGCGCAGCCTCGCCGTGGACCTGAAGGACCCCGGTGGCCTGGCCGCGGTCCGCGAGCTGTGCGCGTCCTCCGACGTGGTCGTCCAGAACTTCCGGCCCGGGGTCATCGACCGGCTCGGGCTCGGCTACGAGGCCGTCAGCGCCCGCAACCCGGCCGTCGTGTACTGCTCGGTGAGCGGGTTCGGGCCCGGGCACGAGCCCGCGACGCGCCCCGGTTTCGACATCGTGGTGCAGGCCGAGAGCGGGCTCATGGCCACCACCGGGCCCTCGGAGGGACCGGCGAGCAAGGTGGGCGTGGCCCTGACCGACGTGCTCACCGGGCTCAACGCCGCCGTGGGAATCCTTGGCGCGCTCATGCGGGCCCGCGTCACCGGGCGCGGCGAGAACATCAGCGTGTCGCTGATCAACTCCACTCTCTCCGGCCTGGTCAACCTCACCCAGCAGGCGCTGGTGACGGGGACCGAACCCGCCAGGGTCGGCAACGCGCACACCACGATCGTGCCCTACCAGACCTTTCCGACGGCGGACGCCGAGATCGTCGTCGCCGCCGGAAACGACGCCCTGTACCAGCGGCTGTGCGCGGCCCTGGACCGCCCCGACCTGGGCGCGGACCCGCGCTACGCCACCAACCCCGGCCGGGTGGCGCACCGCGGGGAGCTGGTCGGCGCGCTGTCGGCGACCCTGCGCTCCCGACCCGCCGACCACTGGATGGAGCTGCTGGTGGGGGCCGGGGTTGGTGGCGTAGCGC
>NZ_LEKI01000139.1:0-15686 GCF_001029525.1 Nocardiopsis sp. RV163
GACGCGGCGGTCCGCGCGGCGGTCGTGCCGTGCGCTGGTGCGGCCGGACGCGCGGGTGCCGCTCCCAGTGGGCGCGCCGCCTTCGCGAGCACCGCCGACCTCGCGAGTTCCGCCGCGTCCGCGAGCGCCGTCGAGGGCTCCGGTTCGGCGGGGGACCCCGGTTCGACGGGGGTCTCCTGCCCGGTCGGACCGCCGGGCTCGGCCGGGGGTCCGGCCTCAACGGAGGGCACGGTCCGCTCGTGGCCCCCGGGGGCCGGTCTCGGTCCGGCTCCCGGGTCGGCCGCCTCGGTCGCGGTGGCGTGCTCGCCGTCGCGCGAGGGGGTGACGTCGGGCCGGTGCGGCGATCCGGTCGGCGTCGGCGCGTCCGCCGGGCGCTCGGCCTCTGGTCGCGGGGCCGGGGGGACGTCCAGGGGAAGCGCGCCGTAGGGCGAGACCGGCGCGGAGGGGACTCGCGGCGCGGGGTCGGCCGGCGCGGGGGGCCTGGGCCGCTGCCGGAACGGGTTGGTCGGGCCCGAGGAACCGCGCGGTGGCCGGGCCCGGGCGCCGCGCCCGCTCTCGGGGAGCCCGTCGAACAGGCCGCCGAGGCGGGAACCGGCTCCCGAGGAGGACCCGCCGCCCTTCCAGCGGGACGGCTCGGCTCCGCCGTCCTCGCCGCGCCGGGCGTCCTCGCGGTCGTCTCTGTCCATGATCGCTCCACGCAAGAGGTGTTGTGGCGGGCCCGTCTCCGCCTCGTCCGGCACAGACCGGTAAGCGTAGTCCGCCGCTTCCGCGCCACCCGCACGGGTCCCGCGGACTCGGGGCGGCCGGTACCGGCTCGGCCGCCGAGAGTCCCCAGTCATCACCAACTGTGCCAGAGACCGCGCGGGCGCGCGCTGGCTCAGGAAACAGGCCAGGCGCGAGAAATCCGGCCGGGGCCGGAAGCCCCTCGGGCCCGGGTCGGCTCCGGGGACGGTCCCGGCTCGGGCGGCGCGGCCGGGGACTCTCCGGGCGCGGAGCCGTCTCACCGGGCGAGCAGCTCCCCCAGCGCCCGCGTCAGGACCCGGTGGACCGCGGGCTCGCGGACCGCCACCCGCAACCACTGCGGCCCGAGGCCGGGAAAGGTGTCACCGCGCCGCACGGCGACCCCCCGTTCCCGTAGGCGGGCCCGCAAGCGGTCCGCCTCCGGGGCCGCGACCAGCAGGAACGAGGCCCGCGCTCCCGGGACGACACGCAGGCCCAGGTTCCGCAGGCCCTGGGCGAGGTCGTCGCGGTGCGCGGTCAGGGAGGCCGCCCAGGCGTCGGCCTCGGCGAGGGCCTCCGGCCTGCAGCACGCCTCCACCGCGACCAGGGCGGGCGTGGACACCGACCACAGGGGCTGGGCCCCGGCGAGTTCGGCCACCAGGCCGGGTTCGGCGAGCAGGTACCCGGCGCGCAGCCCGGCGAGGGACCAGGTCTTGGTGAGGCTGCGCACCACCACCAGGCCCGGCAGGTCCTCGCGGGAGGCCAGCGACTCCGGTTCGCCGGGGACGCAGTCGGCGAAGGCCTCGTCGACGACCAGCACCCGCCCGGGGCGGGCCAGCCCGGCCAGGACCGGTCCGGGGTGGAGCACGGAGGTCGGGTTGGTCGGGTTGCCCACCACGACCAGGTCGGCGTCCTCGGGGACCAGTCCGGGGTCGAGCGTGAAGTCCGGTTCCAGCAGCACCCGGTCCACGGCGTGCCCGGCGGCGCGCAGCGCGGCCTCGGGCTCGGTGAACTGGGGGTGCACGACGACCGCCCGTCGGGGATTCAGTACCCGTGCCAGGAGGACGAAGGCCTCGGCCGCCCCGGCGGTGAGCAGGACCCCGCCCGTCTCCCGTCCGTGGCGCCGGGCGACCGCCTCCCGTGCCCGGGAGGGGTCGGGGTAGGCGCCCAGGCCGGTCAGCGAGTCGGCGAGGAGCCGCCCCAGCCAGGCGGGCGGTGTCCGCCCCCGCACGTTGACGGCCAGGTCGAGCAGCCCGCCGCCGACCTCGGCGTCACCGTGGTGGCGCAGGTCGTGTCCCGCGTCCATGTACTCCCCCACCCCGTGTGTTCCCTTCCGCACTGGAAAAACATCGCACCATACGGCATCACCAGCCCTTCCGGTGAACGGGGGGTGCTTTGTCCACACATTCGGACGTGCCGTTGGTGGCGCGGCTAACGGTCCCGTGCCAGGGTGTGCGCGTTCCCGCCCCCGGGGGTTTTCCCACGCCCGATCCGAGAGAACGGACACACGGCGCGAAGGCGTACCCTCCTGGCCGGTGCCACCGCCGCCGCGGGACTGACCGCGCTGGGCACAGCGCTCCCCTCCACCCGCACCGCGCTGGCCGACACCGGCCGCGGCGACCGCACGGTCCCCCGCGCCCTGGCGGAGCCCTCCGCCTCAAACGGACTCGTCCTCCCCGAACTGCGCTTCGACGTGGTGGCCGTCACCGGCGACCCGCGAGAGGCCGACGCCGCGGTCCGCTTCGAGACCGCCGACGGCCTGGACTCGTGGAACCCGGTGCACCTGCGCACCGGGGGCCGCGACGACCGGGGCGACGACCTGTGGGAGGCGGAGTTCCACCCGGTGCGGGCGCTGACCGTGCACCGAACCGCGATGCCTACCGGCGACGACCACGCGGCGGACGTGCGGGAGGTGTACTACCTGCCCGCGGTGCAGCAGGCGTGGGGGGACACCGGCTACCGCGTGCTCATCGACCCCGGCGGGGTGGTCTACGAGGGCCGCCGCTCGGGCGGGGACGGCGTGCCGGTCCTCTCCGGGCTTCCGCGGCCGGGGCGGGCCGGGTCGGTGACCGCCGGACACGCCTACGGGTTCGACCAGGGCAACGTGGGCGTGTGCCCGCTTGGGGACTTCACCGAAGAACTGCCCACGCAGGCGGCGCAGGACTCCCTGGTCGACGTGCTGCGCGTGCTGTGCGCGGTGACCGGCGTGGACCCGGCAGGGCGGATCGGGTACGCCGACCCGGGCACGGGCGTGACCACGTCGGGCGACGCGGTCTCCCGGCACCGCGACTGGCTGGAGACCGAGTGCCCGGGCAACGCCTTCTCCGAGGTGTTCGACAACGCGGTGCGCCAGCGCGTCATCGCGGGCCCGGCCTAGGGTCTGTTTTTTGGACCGGTCTCAGCTCGTGGGGGTCGGTTCGGGCGCCCACGGGGTTCTGGATGTGCCGGAGACGGGTTCGCGGGGAACGGGCGGACCCGTCGCAGGCACCGAAGGTTCCCGTGCTGCGGGCGCCCGAACACGGAACGAAGCGGAGGGCAGGTCCAAAGAAACACTTCCCAGTCGTGTTCCTCGGATCGTTTCGGGCTCGCGGCCACCGGGCCGCCACTCGCCGCACCGGTTCCGCTTGAAAAGCCGACCAGGCCGACCCGCGCGAACCGTCCCGCGGGAGACGGCACGGACGGCAGCCCGCTGACCCGAAAGCCTCCGCGGAACACTCCTCAGGCGGACGGGTGCGCCCCCAGGTCGGGGCGGTACCACCCTCCCCGGGCGCCCGTGGGAGATTCCGGGTGCCGCGCTCGGGTCCGGCGCGTATCGTGAGCACACTCCGACCCGAGGGGAGAGGCGTGACCACCACGCAAGACAGACCGATGCTGCCGTCAGTGGTCCTGGAGACCGAGCGCCTGCGGCTGCGTGCGTTCGTCGAGGGCGACGTCGACGACGTGCACGCGTCCTGCACCGACGCCGAACTCCAGCGCTGGCTCCCCCTCCCCCTGCCCGGAGTGCCCTACACCCGGGAGGAGGCCGAGCGGTGGTGCCGCGAGGTGGCCCCCGCCCTGCGCACCTGCGGCGAGGGACAGCAGTGGGCCATGGTCGAGAAGGAGACCAAGCGGCTCGTGGGCTCGGTGGGCCTGGTACGTGTCGTGTGGGCGGCGATGAACACCGAGGTCGGTTACTGGGTCTCACCTTGGGGACGCGGCCGCGGGTACGCGACGGAGGCCGCCACGGCCGTCTCCCGCTGGGCGCTGGAACAGGGCTTCCAGCGGGTGGAGATCAAGGCCGCCACCGGCAACACCGGTTCGCGCCGGGTCGCGGAGCGGTCGGGGTTCAGCCTGGAGGGCGTCGAACGCAGCGCGATGCCGCTGCACGAGGGCCGCGCCGACCTGGCGGTGTACAGCCTGCTCCCCGGCGACCTGGTCTGACGCGTGCGCTCCGTCCGCACCGGGCTCGCCGACCGCAGCGGGCGGTGTCCCGCCCGCACGGGTCGTACCGGGCGGGCGGACGGGGCCGCACGGACCGCGGTCGCGGAGCGGACGGGGAGGCGCCGGACGCGTTCTCACCCCCACACGCGCGAGAGCAGCCAACTTCCGGTGGCCGTGTCGTGGCGCAGTTCGTACACCCCCTGGGCCTGGGCCGTGCCCGCCTCCACCCGCCAGTGCCTGCGCTCGGGCGCCCGGGACTCACGCGCCGGTGTCCAGTCCATGCGCAGCGTGACCCAGTGTTCGAGGATCCTGCGCACTCCGTACACCCTGCCGTTCCACACGAACCGGGCCGGGCGCCCCTCGTCCTCGACGACGGTCACCTCCGCCCCGTAGTAGCGTCCCACGACACTTCCCCTCAGCATCATCCGCCTCCTGTCAGTCCCGGCACACGCCACCGGGACACCCACCCGTGGGGAAGACGCGGCCAGGTGTTCGAACGTGTGTTCTAATCCTAGCGAAAACCGGTGCGTTCGGGGAACCGTTCGGCCGCGAGGGGCATCCCCACGACTGACACGGCGCGTCCGCGCGCCGCTCACGAACACCCCGCCCCGGGTCCGGGCCCGCGTCCGCGGTATCCGGGGGGCGGTCAGTCCGGAGAGCGTCGGCGTGTCGGCATCGGTACGCTGTGAGCGCGAACTCCACGATTCATGAGGGACCCCCAACTGTGACGTCGAACGGGCACCAGAGCGGCAAACCCCTGCGTGCGGGGGACCCGCGCGAACTCGACGGTTACCGCATCGTGAGCCGTCTCGGCCGGGGCGGCATGGGCACCGTCTACCTCGCCGAGGACGCCTCCGGCCGGTCCGTCGCAGTCAAACTCATCCACCCCGACCTGGCCGACGACGAGTCCTTCCGGCTGCGCTTCGCGCGCGAGGTCGAGGCCGCGCGCCGCGTGGCCCGCTTCTCCACCGCGGGGGTGATCGACGCCCGACTGGAGGGCGATCCCCTCTTCATCGTCTCGGAGTACGTGCCGGGCCCGAACCTTGACGAGGCGGTCCGCGCGGACGGCTCGATGGCGGGCGGCACCCTGGAGGGCCTGGCCATGGGCGTGGCCGCCGCGCTCACCGCCATCCACGGGTCCGGGGTCGTCCACCGCGACCTCAAACCGGCGAACGTGCTCCTCTCCCCGGTCGGCCCGAAGGTCATCGACTTCGGCATCGCCCGCGCCCTGGACGAGGCCGCGGACGCGGTCACCCGCTCCAGCCAGCTCATGGGCACCCCCTCGTACATGGCCCCGGAGCTGGTACTGGGCGAGCGGGCCACCGCGGCCGCCGACATCTTCGCGTGGGGCTGCCTGGTGGCCTTCGCCGGAACCGGCACCGCCCCCTTCGACGCCGCCACGGTCCCCGCCGTCCTGCACAACATCTCCTCGGCGCCGCCGCGCCTGGACGGCCTGGACCCGGACATGCACGACCTGGTCAACGCCGCACTGGACAAGAACCCGGCCAACCGGCCCACCTCCAAGCAGCTCCTGGCCCGGCTCACCGGCCAGGAGGACCCGCAGGAGTACGAGGTGGAGCGCACGATCAGCACCTCGTGGGCCCCGCCGAGCAGCCCTGCGGTCCCGGGGCGGCCGCCGCGGGACACCGGGGCGCGGGAGAGCGGGCCCGCGGCGCACCAGGCGCCGAGCGGACCCCAGCAGGCGCCGGGCCAGCCCTCGGACAGCGGACCGCAGCAGGGCGCCGCGCTCCCGGACGGCGGCCAGCCCCTCCAAGCACAGGCCACGCAGTACAACCCGTACCCGCAGCCCACGCACGTCCAGCACCCGGCCCAGCCGCCGCACGCGGCCCAGCAGCCCGGCGTGGAACAGCAGCACGGCAAGCCGGGACTCCAGCCCCCGGGTCCCCAGCAGAGCGCGGGGTACGGCGGCCACCCGCCCCGGGACGAGCCTCCGGTCCACGGCCAGCAGGTTCCCGGCCGCTACGCCCACTCCGGCGGCCAGATCCCGGCGACGCCCCAGGCGTACGGCGCTCATCCGTACCCTTCCCAGGGCCAACACACCCTCAACGCCTACTCCGGTCCCGGCGGCCCCGGTGCTCCGGGCTCACCGGGCAGTCCCGCGGGGCCGTCCGGCGGCGCCCCGCGCAGACGTCGGCGGACGGTGGTGGTCGGCGCGGCCGCGGGCGCGGTCGTCCTGGTGGGCGCCGTGGGCGCGACGGTCCTGCTCAACGGCGGCCCCGAGATCCCGGAGAACACCCTCTCCGTCTACAACACCGACTTCGGCACCGATCCGGGCTGGGTCAGCGACACCTACGAACACGGGGACTCCGACGGCTACTGGGCCGCGCGCAGGGGCGTCCTGCTCCAACTGGACCCCGAGAGCAACCCCAGCCGGGGCGAGGTCGTGGCGCTGGAGCGCGAGGAGGTCCTGCCGGACGACGTCCTGGTGAGCACCACCGCGTACGTGGTCCAGGGGCCGGAACAGGCGACGTTCGGCGTGCGCTGTTGGGACAACGACGGTGAGGAGTACCGGAGCCAGTACGAGGGGCTGCTGCGCTACGACGGCCAGCGCGCGGAGATCCGCCGGATGCACGAGGGCGAGGGCGACATCACCCTCGGCGAGACCACCGACGTCGCCGGATACACCCCCCAGCCCCTCTTCGACGAGTCGGTGCGCGAGGAGTACGGCTACGAGGAGCGCGACCCCCTCGGGTTCGACCACGAGAACATCCCCGCCAACACCGTCGCGCTCTCCTGCTCCCTGCAGGAGGACGGGGACGGCAACGAGTTCATGGAGCTCTCCCTGTGGGTCAACGGGGAGCACGCCGTGACCGCGGTGGACGAGGAACCGCTTCCCGACGACGCCGAGGAGGTGGAGGACCGCCGCAGGGTCGGCATCGTCACCCGCTCCGGACCGGGCAACGACTTCCTCGGCGTCCTGCACACCGCCTTCTCGGTCCACGAGATCCTCGGGCGGGGCCGGTCGGAGTGAGCGGGCCGCCGTGGCCGGTTCGGGCTCCGGGCTGACATGATGCCGGGAACCGACCCGGAAGGAGCAGTGGACCCATGCGTGCCATCGTGATCGAGGAGAACGGCGGGCCCGAGGTGCTGCGGCTGGGCGAGAGGGACGATCCGGCGCCCGGCCCCGGGGAGGTCCTGATCGACGTCGAGGCCCGCGGAGTCAACTTCATCGACGTCTACCAGCGCAGCGGCCTGTACGACGTCCCGCTCCCCTACGTCCCGGGGATGGAGGGCGCGGGCGTGGTGGCCGCCGTCGGCGAGGGCGTCACCGACCTGTCCGTGGGGCAGCGGGTCGGCTGGGCGATGGCCCCCGGTGCGTACGCCGAACGGGCCGTAGTCAAAGCCTCCCTGGTCGTCCCCGTCCCGGACGCGGTCTCCGCCGAGCAGGCCGCCGCCCTGCTGCTTCAGGGCATGACCGCCCACTACCTGGTCCGCTCCGTGTACCCGGTGGCCGAGGGCGACACCGTGCTGGTGCACGCGGCCGCGGGCGGCACCGGTCTGCTGGTGACCCAACTGGCCAAGGAGCGCGGCGCGCGCGTCATCGGCACCGTGTCCACCGAGGAGAAGGAGCGCATCGCGCGCGGGGCGGGCGCGGACGAGGTGGTGCGCTACACCGAGACCCCCGTGGCCGAGGCGGTGCGCGACCTCACCGGCGGCGAGGGGGTGGCCGCGGTCTACGACGGCGTCGGCCGGGACACCTTCGACGCCAGCCTGGCCTCGCTGCGCCCGCGCGGCGTGCTGGCGCTGTTCGGGCAGTCCTCGGGAGAGGTGGCGCCGGTGGACCCGCAGCGACTCAACTCCGCCGGTTCGGTGTACCTGACCAGGCCCTCGCTGGCCTACTTCGTGGCAGACCGCGAGGAGCTCCTGGGCCGGGCCGGCGACCTGTTCGCCCTAGTGGGCGACGGCCGCCTGGACGTGCGGATCGGCGGACGCTACCCGCTGTCCGACGCGGGACGGGCCCAGAGCGACCTGGCCTCGCGCCGGACCACCGGCAAGCTCCTGCTGGTCTGAGCCGGACGGCCGCGGGCCGCACGCACGGCGGGCGGGGGGAGGGCGCCCTCCCCCCGCCCGCCGCCCAGGGTCGGCTCCGCGGCCGGTCGCCCCGTCGCCGGTACGGCGCGACCGGCCGCGCGGACGGGCCTAGTCCTCCTCGCGCGGCCCGGGCGGCCGGGAGCCGCCGAGGGCCGACCCGGCCCGCCTCACGTCGTCGCGGGCGTCGGCCACCGCGCGCTCGGCGGCCTCGGCCGCGTCCACGGCCGCCTGCGCCGAGGAGGAACGGGTGGGGTCGGGCGCCGTGAGCTGCGCGGGTCCCCGGGCGCCGGCCTCCTCCTCGTCCTCCTGCTTCCGCGTGGAGGGCACCGTCGGGGCGTCCCCGGCGAAGGCGTGGCTGACGTTCTTGACGGCCTCGGTGAGCTCGCCGGGGATCACCCAGAAGGTGTTGCCGTCGCCCTCGGCCAGGGACGGCAGGGTCTCCAGGTACTTGTAGGCGAGCACCTTGGCGTCGGCGTTGTTGGTGTGCACCGCCTGGAACACGCGCTCGATCGCCTTGGCCTCGCCGTCGGCCCGCAGGATGGCCGCCTGCTGGTCGCCCTGGGCCTCCAGGATGGCCTGCTGGCGTGCTCCCTCCGCCTTGAGGATGCGCGACTGGCGCTCACCCTCGGCGTGGAGGATGGCCGCGCGCTTGTCGCGGTCGGCCCGCATCTGCTTCTCCATCGCCTCCTTGATGGTGGGCGGCGGGTCGATGGCCTTGATCTCGACGCGGTTGACGCGGATGCCCCACTTGCCGGTGGTCTCGTCCAGGACCCCGCGCAGGCGGGTGTTGATCTCCTCGCGGGAGGTGAGCGTCTTCTCCAGGTCCATGGAGCCGATGACGTTGCGCAGCGTGGTGACGGTGAGCTGGTCGATGGCCTGGATGTAGTTGGCGACCTCGTAGGCCGCGGCCCTGGGGTCGGTCACCTGGTAGTACAGCACGGTGTCGATGTTGACGACCAGGTTGTCCTCGGTGATGACGGGCTGCGGACGCGAGGTGAACACCTGCTCGCGCAGGTCGAACTTGGAGTTGACGCGGTCCACGCCCGGGATGAGGAAGTTCAGGCCCGGGTTCAGGGTGCGGATGTAGCGGCCGAAGCGCTCGATGTTGTAGGCCCTGGCCTGCGGGACGATGCGGATCGCCGACAGGGCGACGGCCACGACGACGACCGCGAGGATGATGAGGGCGATGGTGGATTCCATGTGCTGGCACCTGGCCTAGGTCGGGGACGTGGCTGCGGCGGGATTCAGGGCAGTACTTCGCGCGGGTAGACCACGGCTGTGGCCCCGTCGATCTCCATGACGTCCACACGCGTGCCCACCGGGATGACGAGGTCCTCGTCGATGCAGCGCGCGGACCACTCCTCCCCGGAGAGCTTGATCCTGCCCCGGTCGGCGCCGACCTCCTGCAGGACGACCGCGGAGCGCCCGACGAGCGCCTGCGCACCCGACCTGACGACGGGGCCGCCCCTGAGCTGGCGCCGCATGATCGGCCGCACGAGGTAGATCCCGGCGGCCGCGGTGGCGGTGAACCCGATGATCTGCACGGCCACCGGAAGCCCGATGGCGCCGAGGAGGGCGGCGACCAGCGCCGCGACCGCCAGGAGGCCCAGTACGAACGTGAGGGTGAAGACCTCGACGACCCCCAGGCCCACGGCGAGGATGAGCCAGATCAACCAGGCGTCCATGTTCCTGCGGCCCTCCCACTCATGTTCGGGTATTCCCTACGCTACCCACACGGACCCGGCGAAGCACGCGATCCGGCTCCAGTGTTCCCCTGCCGTGACACGCGGACGCGGCCCCCGTCGGCACCCGCTCGGGGCCGCCTCGGGCCGCGTCCGCTCCGCCCGTCCTACCGTCCGCCGGAGAACTGGTAGACGAGCTGGTACGTGGGTCGGTTCTGCCACGCGATCGGCCACATGTCGATGCCGCCGACCGCCTGGTGGATCACCGTGTCCGCGCACAGCTGGTCGCCCGGTTCGCAGTGCTCGTCGCCGGGGTAGACCTCCGCCGCCGGGGTGTCCGCGGCCTGGGCCAGGGTGTCCAGCAGCACCGTACGGCAGGCGTCCGGTTCGCCGCCACCGCAGTAGGCCTCGCCCAGTCCGCCCTCCACCTCGTGCCCGAGCACCGTGCGCAGGTCCTTGTCCACGTAGGACCACCAGCCGTACTGGAACGCCGAACCCCGGTGGGGCTGCGCCTGGTTGACGCTCCCGGGTTCGCCTCCCCCGATGGAGCCCGAAGGCGACTCGTCGGTCTGCACGGCCCCGGTGAGCCGGGTGTAGAGGTCCCCGCCCAGACCCGGTTCGAACTGGGCCCGCACCAGCAGCGGCCACCACGCGTCCAGCGTGCGGATGGCGTCGGCGTGGGAGTAGTGCCCGGCGTCGCGGAAGGGCTCGCGGCGCAGGGATCCCGACTCGTGCCAGAGCCGCAGCTCCTCCACGGCTGCGGCCAGTCCGGGGTCGTCCACGGCCTCGGTGCCGATCACCTCCAGCAGGAGCGGGAGGACCTCCTGGGCGCGCAGGTCGGCGACCCCGGCCTCCATCATCACCTGGGTCAGGCTGGCGGTGGTGAACTCGTGCCCGTCGGCGACCAGCGCGGAGACGCGGCCGTCGATGAGGTCGCCGCGGTGCACCGACCCGGCGGCCCAGCCGGAGGTGTAGCCCTGGGCGGGCTTGTTGTTCCAGTTGACGATGTAGTCGGGGTTGACCGCCTGCGGGTGGTCCTCCTGCGGGTGGTAGTCGGCGCCGTTGGTGTCGGGGTCCCAGCCGGACCAGCCCGCGTCGGAGTAGGCGTCCACGGGCAGGTTGGGGTTGGTGCCCTCGAACCGGACCGGGTTGTCACCGGAGTTGACGAAGGCGATGTCCTCGTCGTCGACGTAGTGCCAGTTGAAGGCGTAGCCGATGTCCTCGGCCGCGTCCGTGAAGGTCTGCGCCGAGGTGATCTCGCCGGGGTCGTTGAAGCGCTGGAAGCCGATGATGGAGTCGACCTCGCGCATGTAGGTGGAGCGACGCGTCGCGAACGCGACGGGCTCGCCGTCCGCGGTCGCGAAGGAGTGCACCAGACCGAACTCCGAGCGCAGGGAGGTCAGCGTGTAGCCGCCCGCCGGAGTGCCGTCGGCGATGGTGGGCGACCACTCGTTGGTGACGCTCAGCTCCTCGAAGGGCACGCAGTCCCCGGCGGTGTCCACGTAGGCGCGCGACCCGGTGGTGGGCGCGGACCCGTCGGTCTCGCACAGTTCGACGGCGAAGGTGTCGGTGACGTCCTGGCCCGCCGAGGTGGCGCTCCAGGCGTAGTCGACGCCGCGCCCCATCTGGACGTAGAAGCTCACGCCCGCGAAGGACGCGCCGCGTGCGCTGATACCCGGCCCCTGGAGCTCCTGGAGCATGAGCAACTGCGGGGAGAAGTAGCCGGTCTGGGGGCCCATCACTGCGACGGGGTTGCCGCTCTCGGTGTGCTCGCCGGAGACGAGCAGGGCGTTGGACATGCCTCGGGGGTCCGTGAAGCCCTCGGGCAGGACGCCGTCGTCGAACACGCCCTCCACCGCGGACAGGTCACCGTCCTCGACCATCTGTTCCAGCTCGTCGCGCTGTTCCCGGGACAGGTCCTCGACCTCGGGCGCCTCGGCGCCCTCCTCGGGTTCCTCCACCGTGCCCGCCAGCGGGGCGGGCTGCTCGGCGGTCTCGCCGCTGAGCGCGGAACCGTGCTCGTCGTGGACGATGTCGTAGGGCTCCACGGAGCCGGGGTCGGGCACGGCCTCGCCGACCGGGTTGTCGGGGGTGCCGCTGTAGGGGAACTCGCCCTCGACGCTGACCACGGCCTCGGGGTCGTTCTCCGTACGCCAGGCGCGGTAGAGCTCGGCGCCCTCCTCGGCCCCGTAACGGTCCCGGAAGTTGGCGAGCACGACGGCCGCCTGGACCTCGCCGCCGCCACCGCCGCCGAAGATACCGCCCACCATGGCGGCGATGCCGACGACGTCGGTGGGGGTGAAGGGCTCGATCTGCCCGGCGTTGGTGATGGCGTCCTTATGCCCTGTCAGGACGTACTCGCCTGGGAAGTCGCGGTTGTCGTCGGCCTCCTCGATGTAGGCGTTGACGCCCTCCAGGTAGGCGTCGACGTCGGCGAGGGCCTGCGCGCCCCGCTCTCCGCTGGCGGCGACCCGGTCGATCTGCGCCTGCTTGTCCTCCTCGGTGTAGGGGGCGCTGCGCCACAGGTCCTGTTCCAGCCCGCGGTTGCCCTCGGCCCCTCCGGCGAAGGAGGTGAGTTCGCCGCGGCCGACCCGGCGCAGCACGTCCATGAGGAAGAGGCGGTCCTCCGCCGCGGCGTACCCGGCGCCGAACATGGTGCCCCCGCGGGTGGTGCCCTCGACGTGCGGGATGCCGTGGTCGGAGTCGCGGGTGATGGTGACGTCGTCGCGCGGCTGGTACCGGCGCCCCACGTCGTCGGAGTCGACCCCGAAACCGGCGTCGAGGAAGAAGTCGTCCAGGCCCTCCTCGGTGAGGCCGTCGTAGTGGTGGACGAGGTTGTCGTACATGTCCAGCTGGCTGGAGGAGTGGCGCGGCCGGGTCCCGAAAACCTGGTGGCCGAGGATCTCGACGAGCGTGGCGCTGCCGTTCTGGCCGGGGGGAAGGATGTCGTGGCATCCCCCGGGCGCGCAGTAGTCGGGTTCCGGTTCGGCGAGGGCCCGGGGGGCGGCGGGCAGGACGGCGAGCGCGGCCGCGGCCACCATGAGGGCCGTACCCGAGGCGCCGGTGCGTAGCCGTCGTCTGAGCGAGGGGAGCAAGAGCTGTCACCACCTGGGGGTGCGGGCGATGGGTGAGCGCATGCTACGCACGGGTAGGGAAATCGCGAAAGAGATTCACATTTGGGCGGGCCAGAGGAACCCCTACCGGGAAACCAGCGGGTTTGGAGTGACCCGCGCCACAAGCAGCCCGGATTCCGGAGGGCGGACGGGACGGTGCCGGGCACGGGAGCCGGAGCGTGGCCACATCCGGCCACGGTCCTCGGTCGCCCCCCGCGGGGCCGCCGTTGAGGCCGGAACGGACCCGGAGGCGGGGCGGTACGGCTGGAACGGGCCCGGAGGCGGGGCGGCGGCAGCCGGAAGGGACACGGGAGACGGGATTGCACCGCTGGGACCGGGGGCTCGGGCTGACTGGCAGACGGGAGGGGCGGCACCGGCACCGGGGAAGCGGTGCCGTGCCTGCCCGCCCTTTGACACAATCGCGGCATGAGCGAGTACCCCAATTCCCGCCCGGGGGAACCGTGGTGGCATGAGCCCCACGGTGAGACCCCCGGCTGGGGCCTTCCCCCGCAGCAGCACGACGGCGGGGCCATGGAGCCCTACGGCTCCCCCACGGGGGGCTACCAGCCCGCCGTCCCCCCGCCCCAGCCCGAGGGGGACGTCCCCCTCGGCACCATCGGCGAGATCGCGTTCTCCCGGCACACCGTGATCACTCCCGTCGGGCGCTTCCCGATCAGGGGAACGGTGTGGACGGTGAACGACATGAGCCGCACCGAAAGGAACACGCCCACCTGGGCGGTCATCGTGGCCGTCCTGGTCTTCTGGTGGACCTGTCTGCTCGGACTGCTCTTCCTCCTGGTCAAGGAGCAGAGGACCACCGGGCACGTGCAGGTCACCGTCCAGGGGCACGACAGGCACTACAGCACGACGATCATGGTGACCCACCCGGGCATGGTGGGCCAGATCCACCAGCAGGTGAACTACGTACGCAACCTGACCTGAGTCGGGCCCGCGCCCGGCGCCAGCGCCGGGACCGGGCGACCGTCCGCTTCCGGGGGGGCGGCGCCCGCGGCCCCGGGTACGGGGTGCCCCCGGCCCCGCACCGGGGCCGCGCCCGTGATATTCACTGACGCACGCGACGCGCGCTATCGGGCCACCGCCGCGGCCACGGCCACGGCTCCGAGGTGGACGGCCCGGGCCAGGCGGACCGCACGGCGGATGTCTTCGACCCCGGCCCGGGGCCCGTCGCCCATCGCCGGGCGGCGCTCCTCACGCCCCCCGTAGACGTTTGCGCCGCCCAGAGTCCGGCCGAGCGCTCCCGCGAACGCGGCCTCGCACTGCCCGGCGTTCGGGCTGGGGTGCCGGTCGCCGTCGCGCCGCCACACGCGCCACGCCCCGCGCACGCCGCCGCCGACCACGGGCGCGGCCAGGACCGCCAGGACCGCGGTCAGCCGGGCCGGGCCCCATCCGGCGAGGTCGTCCAGCCGCGCCGAGACGGACCCGAAGCGTTCGTAGCGCTCGTCGCGGTGGCCGACCATGGCGTCGAGTGTGTTGACGGCGCGGAAACCCGCCAGTCCCGCGACCCCGCCCAGGGCTCCCCAGACCAGGGGCCCGACCACGGCGTCGGAGGTGTTCTCGGCGACCGACTCGACCACCGCCCGGGCGACTCCCTCCTCGTCGAGTCGGGAGGGGTCCCTGCCGCACAGGTTCGGCAGGAGTTCCCGCGCCCGCGTGAGGTCGCCGCCATCCAGGGCCCCGGCGATCCGCTCGGCCTCACGGCACAGCATGCTGCCGCCGAGCACGGCCCACGTCGCCGCCGCTGTCGCCGCGCCGCCCCGCACCACGGAACCCGCGGCCACCACCGGAAGCACGGCCCCGGCAGCGAACAGGGCACCGCGCACCCGCGAGTCCCCGTAGACGCGCCGTTCCCACCATCCCGCAGCGCGCCCGTACAGGGCGACCGGATGCCCCCGACGCGGGTCGGGCACCGCCTTGTCGAGCAGGAAGCCCGCCACCAGTCCCAGAGATCGCACCCGACCACGTTAGCCGTGTCCAGGAAGTCCCTCGCAACTACCAAACCACGGCAAACCATGTTTGTCTCTCTGGGTAACAACACATACACAAAGGGCAATATATGACCGACCGCAAGGGGCCTCCGCATGCTGGCCGCGCTAGCCCTGCCGATGATCTCCGCAGGTCAGTGGTGGTGGCTCTGACTTCCCGCCCCACCTCGGACATCGGGACTTCGCGAAACGCCCGGGTTGCAGCACCGCACCGGGAGTTAATCACCGGTAACGTGGTGCGCGAGGCCCATAGCGACCGGTTTGGTGGAACGCGCGTGGTAACGAGAGGCA
Source organism: Nocardiopsis sp. RV163 (assembly GCF_001029525.1). NCBI lineage: Bacteria > Bacillati > Actinomycetota > Actinomycetes > Streptosporangiales > Nocardiopsidaceae > Nocardiopsis > Nocardiopsis sp. RV163. The sequence goes on from NZ_LEKI01000139.1 coordinate 15,283, forward strand.
ACTACGAATCACCGTAGTTGATGAGTCTTTGCCCGACTGTGGGCGACATCAGGTGAATACCCTACAATGTCTGCCCGGGACGCCACCGACACCACGGCACGGACCCTCCCGACCGCAGGCCCGCCGACCGTCCCCCGCCCCGCCTTCGGCGCGCGACACCTTCCCGCGACCACGTGTCACAGCGTGATCACGAACTGCCATGGCGGGCGACAATTGAATCGAGCACCCGTAGCTCAGTGGATAGAGCACCGGACTTCTAATCCGATGGTCGCAGGTTCGAATCCTGCCGGGTGCGCCACAAAACCCCAGGTCAGACGGGGTGCGCGAGGACCTCGAAGGAGGTCCTCGTCGTCGTTCGGGCCCTGAAATGCTCCGTGTGTGCTCCCCAGTACAAGGTCCAGTAC
>NZ_LEKI01000013.1:0-65012 GCF_001029525.1 Nocardiopsis sp. RV163
CCCCCACCCCCGAAGGCCCCATGGAATTCACGTCCTTCTCCACAGAGTCGTGCGCACCCGCCGGCGACGGCGGGATCGTCCCCGGCCTGGTCCCCATCCCCAACGTCGACCCCGACGCACTCGAAGAGGCCGTCGGCCGACTGCGCGCCGTCGGCGAGGCCGTCGAGGAGTCCGGTGAGGGCATCACCTCCACCTGGGCCTCCCTCACCGGTGTCTACGTGGCACCGGAGGCCGACACCCTGCTCAGCGTCCTGGACCCGGTCTCCTCCGACGGATCCGCCGTCGCGACCGGAGTCAGGGACGCCGCCAGCGCACTGGAGGCCTTCGCCGAGACCGCGCGAGAGCTCAAGTCACGCCTGACCGGCCTCAAGGCGGAGGCCGAGGCCTTCCGCGCCGACGTGGGCTGGGACAGGGAGTGGCTGGAGGACGAGGACGAGCGCGAGCGCAACAACGACCTGAACAACCGGGTCGCCGCGGCCGTCCACGAGTACCAGGAGGCCGAACGCGCCTGCGCCAACGCGATCGGTCGGCACTACGGCGGCACCTTCTTCACCGGCCACAGCGACAAGGCCGGCCACGACCAGACCTCCACCGGCGGCGACCGCACCTGGCAGGTGTACGGCACGGCCTCGGCCCCCGTGGACCAGGCCAACCCGTGGGGCTCCGCGGTGGACGAGCCTCCCGGCGCACTGGAGAACGCGTTCTGGGGCCTGGGCGACATCGCCGTCGGCGCGGTGGTCGGCCTGGGGGTGACCACCGGGCTGTACCGGGACGGGCGGTTCGCCTATCCCTTCGGCACCGAGCACGGCCATAACCTCCTCACCAACTGGGAGGAGGCAAAAGGCAGCTTCTGGGCGCTGGCGGGCTCGGACGGACAGGGCGAGTGGATCGCGCCGGAGAGCCTGGACGCGCAGTACCACAACGCGAAGGAGGCGTGGCAGGCGTACGGCGACTCCATCGTCCCGGTGAGCGAGTGGGAGGGCAGGCCGGAGTACACCGTCGTGAACGGCGCGGGAAACGTCGCGCTCATGGCCCTTCCCCTGGGTTGGGGCAGGGTCTTCCTGGACGGCCCCGACCTGGGGGCGGGGTCCGGGTCGGGATCGGGGCCCGACGGCACCGGCTCTCCTGACGGCGGCCGCAGCAGCCACGGTGTGGACGGCGCCGGTAACGGGCTCCGCGGCACCGACACCGTGGGCACGGCCGCCACCGCTCCCACCGGGGGCCCGCCCGACCCGGGCAACGCTATCGGCGGGATGCACGAGTCCTTGGCCGGTTTGGAGAGCCATCTCGGAGGATCTCCGGTCTCTGAAGGGACACCGTCAGGTTCCCCCACTACACCACCGTCCCCGGAGGCCCCAACCGGACCGAGCGGGGACACTCCCTCGCTGGATGGGGGCGGGACAGCTCTGAATGGCGGGGACGCCCCGGCGGGAAGCGAGCCCAACGCAGCGCGAGATGCCGACGACCCGACCGCCCGGGACCTGCGCGACGGCACCTCGGACAGTGGCGCCGACACCTCCAGCGCCCCCTGGGCCGCCTCGCCGGTCGCCGACGGCTCCGGACCGAGCGCTGAGAGCCAGACCACCCCGATCAGCGACGCCTCCTCCGACAGCCGTTCGGAGGGGGACCTCCTCACTTCCCGGGAGAGCGACGGGGCCGCAGCCGCCGATGCCGGAAGCGGGCGTGGCGACGGAGGCGACGACGGTTCCGGGCCGCCGCTCGGCGATACCGGCCCCGACGAAGGCCACTCGAATCCGGAGGGCTCGGGAGACGAGGGCTCCCTCCTTGAGGAGGACGAAGGCAGCCTTCTCGTACCGGGTGTCTCCCCGGAACCCGATGTCAGCACTCCGCTACAGGATCGGCCCCTCGACTCGACGAGCGACGATCCCGCCGTCAAGGAGCTCATTCCCCAGGACGGGAGACTCTTCGGCGAAGGCGTCACGCTCGAACCGAACACCCGTTACACACTGCTGGAAGCCGACGGCCAGCGCTCCACCGAGTACATTACCGACGGTGAGGGCGCGATCAGGGAGATCCGGGCGGGCTCCGAGGGCTGGAGCGCGAAACATCCGGAGTTCCTGAATCCGCGGCCGGACATGACCTACGTGGTCGATGACAGGTACACGTTCCGTACCGACGGGCAGGGCAGGACCGTTTCGGCCGAAGGAACCCTGACCCGGGAGGAGAACGAGAGGAACGCGTCCAGACAGGACGCCGTCGGCGACGCCGGAGAGAACTATTTCCGACTCCTGAACGAACAAATCCGGCAGGATTTTCTGGCGGCGGAAGGGCGTGAACCGGAGCCGGGCGAGGTACCACAGTACGATGAAATCGAGTACCAGGGGGGGCATCTCATCGGTTCCCAGTTCTTCGGAATAGGCGAAAACCTCAACATGACCCCCATGAGGTACGACATCAATCAGAACCGGACTTTGACTGCATTCCACGATCGCGCCACAGAGGACCTCGGGGGCATCAGGGGATCTTTCTACAACATAGAGCGCACTTGGCGCGGAATCTTCAGGCAAGGATCCGACTGGCACGGGTTCACCGACCCCAGGTTCAACGATGGCTCCTGGGAAGCGGCGTACGACCTCAATCCCGGAAATCCGAAGATCGATGTCAAGATAACAAACCTATACGACCCCAACATGCCATCGGTGGAGGGACCGGGAGGAACGATATACCCACCCCCCAAGAAAATCATCGTACACTGGAGCCTGAACGGAGTAGAAATGCAACCTCTTGAATACTCCAACCTTCCACCGCTCGCCTGATCAGGAGAAATAAATTGGTAGGCAATTTCTTCAAAAGAGGACACCTGAACCACTCCCAACAGCAAAATATCCTCAAGGAGGCCGGAGCAGAAATCCTCAAAGAAGCCCCCGAAGGATGGGAAATGATTACCTATTCCAGAGAATCAGTGATCGACCACTCAAGCAGCTTGTCCATTATCGAACTCGCGAGCGGAGAAAGTGTTCGAAAGTGGCCGCCTGTTACAGTGGGAAACCTGTTCGATGACCTCCGCGCCGGGATGTACAAGGAAGGCGAGGGAACATGGTTCTCCCTTGAGTACGTCATCACCCGCCCAGGTAAGTTCAAGGTTCGCTACAACTACGACGAGGACCCCCACATCCTCTTCCCGACGGCATGGGGCTTCACCAACGACCTGAAGTACTTCCCTCGCGACGAGGAACACATCCCCGACTGGCTCCGCGAGAAACTGCGCGAGGAAGCCGAGGGCAGAGCCACCGGGTAGGACCCAACCACTCCCCCGCACCCGTTCTTGAAGGAGCTTTTCCCGTGAGCCGCACCCTGGTCGCCCTCCTGGAGCGCCCGCCGGGCATCCCCGGGCTGACGCGCGCCCTTGCCGCGGCGGGGCCGTCACTGCGCGTGCGCCTGACCGCCGACGGCGCGTTCGTCCAGCTGCGCGACGAGGCGGGACACGTGGTCGCGGCGGTGCACGCCGCCCAACGGCTCGCGGTGTCGGCCGAGGCCGAACGGCTCCTGGACACCGCGCTTCCCGACAGCCTGCCCGCGCAGCCCTGGTGGGTGGAGGCCCTTACCACCGAGGCGGGTCTGGCCGACCCGACCACCCGGCAGGCGATGCGCCGCTTCGCCGACACCCTGGTGGAGTGGTACGGCGGACTGGTGTGGCAGTCGGAGCAGCACCTGTCGCGGCTCGACGGGCTGCCCGTCCGGGACACAGGGCATCCGGTGGTCACCGCGCTCACCGAGGAGGCCGCCGTCGTGGTCGAGGACCGGCCCGTCGTTCCGGTCTCGGTCTGGCTGGCCGACGCCCTGGCCGCGCACGCGCGCCGGGGCCGTGCCCTTCAATTGGTCACGCCTTCGGACTCGCGCCTCACCGAACCGCTGGCGACCCTGCTGACCGCGCCCCTGGCCCGCTGGGCGGTGGCCGACGGCGACGGGTTCCGCGACGGGTTCTCCGGCCGCCCGCTGCACTGGGACGAGCGCTACGGTCTGATCGCCGACCCGCCCGGCGCCCCGGTGGCCGACTCCCCGCTGTGGACCGAACCGGCCCCGGAGGAGACCGACCACCAACTCCAGGTAACCCTCAAGGCCGACCACCCGGCCGATCCGAACCTGGTCCTGGGCCAGACGGTGGAGCTGCTCACCGAGACCCTGGCCGGGGCAGTGCCGTCCCTGTTCGGCCCCACCGAACCCGCCACCCTGGCTTGGGAGACCGGCTCCCTCACGGGCCTGTGCCGGGACCGGTCTCCCCGTCCCTCGTGGCTGGTGTTCGCCGGACCGGCCACGTCAGTGCGTCCCGAGGGCGTACGCGCCTTCTGCGGCACTCTGCGGGTGCGCCGGACGCGGGAGGGCGTCCGTGAGACCGTCACACTCACGGTGAGCCATCCACCAGGGGACGAACCGGATCTGTCCTCCCTGGTGCCGCTCGTGCGGGAGCTGACCGACCGGGGCGTGCTGCACGTGATGGAGGTGCGCCGTCGCCGAGGTCGCGCGGACCTGACCCGAAGCCCCCACCGGACGGGCGGGCCGACACCGGTGGGCGTGGCCCTGGGGGTGGAGACCGTCGCCACCCTGGGAGTCGACCGCGCCCTGGAAGCGCCCGTGCGAGCCGTCCCGGTCGGCCCGCCGATGACCCCGGCCGTCTGGTACGACCTCACCGGTGACGGTGACCACGGCGGCGGGGGCTGGGCTGGCTTCAGCGCACTCCTGGCCCATGTGAACCCCGACAGGGACGCCGGACAACAGTCACCGGGACAGGGCGAGGAAGCGGACACGGACACCGTCCCGGTGGTCAGGTTCCGGATGCCCGCGACCGCTGACTGACGCAGACGCCCGTTTCGGGGTTCGCCCCCACTACTCGTATCCAGCGCTTACCCGGCCCCTGCAGGCGTCACCACGGTGGCCCTTGGCGCTGGAGTCGGGCCCGGGCCTCCTCGGCGCGGCGCAGTGCGTCGGGCGGAGGCTGGACGGTGACCCCCACCCCTGTCAGCATGCTCAGATCCAGTTCCCACACCACCTGCGAGCGGCGTTGCCAGAGTGCGAACGCCTCCTGGACATGGCGCTGGGCCGCCCCGGCGGAAGCACCTGTCACCTCGATCAGGTGCGCTATCGCCTGGCCGGCGATCCCCTTCACCTGAGCGAGGCCGAAGTGGGTGACGGTGTGGCAGGGCGTGCAGACACAGATCAGGCGGCGCAGCGTCTGAGTCCTGGACCGCTCATCGAATACCCACCTCTCGTGAACCTCCAGCCAGCGCTGCGCCTCGCGGTCGGCGGACGCCCCACAGATCTCGCACACCCGCCCCGCCCGGTTGACGACCATGCGGCGCAACCGCTCCCAGTCCTGCTGTGACACGCACGAGCGCACGTTCGTGAACCAGCAGGTGGTGGGAACCAGGTCGACGAACAGTCCCGAGCCGAGCGAGCGGTCCTCACCGGGCAACAGGACGGGAACGTCGGGGCGGGCCGACCAGCGCTCCAACCCGGCGATACCCGGCCGGGGCGCGTACCACCGGCGTGCGCCGGGATCCCAACGCGCCCCCTCCGCCTTCGCCAGGTCCTTCTCCGCGTACGGGACGTCAAGCCAGATCCGTTCGGCAGGCACCGCTCTCCTCACACCGCTGGGGGTTCGTGGTGATCGAGCAGGAACTCTAGCGACGCGCACGGGTGGGAGTCAGTACCACCGGGCGACCGGAAACGGCCACCCACAGGGCCTTTCAGCACTGGCGGAGCGCGGTATCCGCTCTACGGCACCGGTCCGGCCCCACGCCACCGCACACGTACACGTGGCCTGACCGGGCCCCGTCCGCTGCTCGGTGTACACCTACCCCGCGCCCAGCGCCGTGGTGAGGCCGTACGGACCTCGTATGCGAATCCGCCATAGGCCACTAGCGAACGGGGGATTCAGGGGCGAAAGGCCCTTGTTTCGCTCCCTCGCAATGACCGGATGCAGACAAAACACATTCCACCTCAGCAAAATTTGCCAAACATCCCGACCGCCACACCACAAGACAAAACATCACCCTTGGCACCACACTTCCCATGACCTGCCCTTCAGCCGACACAGAACAATGAGACCGGTTCAAGAAAAACACGGGCAACACAGCAAGGAGAGGCGTTCTTGTCCGTGGGCGATACAACCGTCACCCAGGAAATACGTTCCTCCGTGTTATTTTCGTTGGACGCACCCACCCCCCGAACGGTGCACGGAAGGACTCGACATGACACACCCCTGGGAGGCGGACCCCAGCACGGACATGGTGCGCAGACTGGGCAGGTCTCCGGAGGAGCTGGACACCACCAACCACGTCAAGGGGTGCCCCGACATCTGGGAACTCTCCAACGGTGACATCGCCGTGATCGGCCGTGACCTGACCCGGAGCTATGCCCACCGGCTTCCCGAAGGGGCGTCGATCGCCGCCGACGAACGGCTCGTCGTCATCCCTCGGATCACGCTGATCTCGGCGAAGGCGGACATTCCCGATGCTTGACGCCATCGCCGGCCTTCCCGGTGACCGCCTCACTCTCGACGAGTACTCCGAGGACTTCGACGTCCGTTTCGACTCGCTCAGGAACACCGACGTCTGGAAGCTCGAACGGCAGCAGGAGTTCGACCAGCCTGAGGAGGAGAGCTGGCTGGCGTTCGCCGACGGCAGGAGGGATGAGGCCCTGCGCATGATGGAGGAGGAACGCGCTTCCCTACGTGCGGAATTCGACCGTCTCGCCGGGCTGGGGTGCCGAATCCGCAGGGTACGAGTCGTGGAGAAGCCGATCCCCCTCTACCTTCTCTGGGAACTGCACTCCCTGCGGATCCGTGCCCAGTGCGGCGAGGACATCCGGGTCATCTCCGCCAAGCCGGTCGCACCGTTCGAACGGGAGGGGCCGGTTCCGGAGATCCTCACCCTCGGCGACACCGTGACCTACAGGATCCGCTACGACGGCAGGGGGATCCTCGACGGAGCCGTCAGGTACACCGACCCGGACGTCACCGCACGGTGCCGTTCCGAGATCGCGGCCCTGCACGAGACCGCCGAGGCCATGGAGGAGTTCTTCATCCGCGAGGTGGGTGGGGCGGAAGTCGCCTGTGTCTGACGGTAGGCGGCACCGACCGGACGAAACGCCCGGTGACGGAGCGGACGACGATGTCCGGTCACGTATGTCCGACGTCTCCGGCCGTGCGGTGCAGGCGCGGGACGTCCGGGGCGGCGTTCACTTCCACGGGCACGAGCCCGCTCCCTCCCGTGCTCCGGTACCCCGGCAGCTCCCCGCGGACGTGCGCGGGTTCGTCAACCGCGTCGGTGAACTGGCGGTGCTCAGCACACACCTGCACCGCACCGGCGAGGAAGCGCACGGGTATGCGGAGTCCACACTCCACGTCATCGCCGGTACAGCCGGGGTGGGCAAGACGGCCCTGGCCCTGCACTGGGCGCACCTGGTCCGGGAGCGCTTTCCCGACGGACAGCTCTACGTCGACCTGCACGGTTACGGTCCCGGGCTCCCCATAGCACCGGAACAGGTGCTCGACAGGTTCCTGCGGGCGTTCGGGGTACCGGCTGACTCGATACCCGCCGACCTCGACAGTCGGGCCGCCCTCTACCGTTCCCTACTGGCGGACCGGCGTGTCCTAGTCCTCCTCGACAACGCGTCGACCACCGCGCAGGTACGTCCCCTGCTTCCCGGCTCCTCGGGCTGCGTGGTCCTGGTCACCAGCAGGGACCGGCTGTCCGGCCTGGTCGCCAGGAACGGAGCGCGGCGTCTGACCGTGCACACCCTGGCTCCCGACGAGGCCGTGGAACTCCTGGAGCACGTCACCGGCCACCATCGGCCCAAGGACGACCCGCGCGAGGTGACCGAGCTGGCCCGGCTGTGCGGGCGGCTCCCTCTTGCCCTGCGCATCGCCGCCGAGCGTGCGGCCAGCCGTCCGTACATGCCGCTGGACGACCTCATCCAGGACCTGCGCGACGAGTCGGCTCTCTGGGACGCGCTGGCCACCGACGACGCGGAGGAGGCCGACGCGGTCCGCTCCGTCTTCGCCTGGTCCTACCGGGCTCTGCCCGAGGAGGCCGCGCGTCTGTTCCGGCTGCTCGGCCTGCACCCCGGTCAGGATTTCGACGCGGGCGCCGCGGCGGTCCTGGCCGAGCTCCCGGTCCGCCGTGTCCGGCGCACCCTGGACGCCCTCGTGGGCGCCCACCTTCTGGAGCAGACCGGCACCGACCGCTACCGCTTCCACGACCTGCTCCGCTCCTACGCCACCGACCAGGTACGCCACGAAGAGGCGAGGGAGGTCCGAGAGGGTGCGCTGCGACGACTCCTGACCTGGTACCTGTGTGTGTCGGACGCCGCGGCCGGAGCCGTGGGCTCACACCTGAGACACCTCGGACCGCCCGAGGAGGAGACCGGGGAACTCCGTGAGTTCGCGGACAGCGCGGAGGCGGTCCGGTGGTTCGAGCTGGAGAACAGGAACCTGACCGCCGCCGTCGAGACGGCCGTCCCCGCGGGCATGGACGGCATCGCGTGGCGGCTCGCCTCCGCCCTGAGGCATTTCCACACCTTCCACTCCTTCGACTCCACATGGCTCACGACCGCCCGCCTCGGGCTGGAGGCGGCACGGCGGGAGGGCTGTACCCCGGCCGAGGCGGACCTGGAGGAGAGCCTGGGTATGGCTTGCGTGCAGGCCAACCGCCCCGAGGAGGGCCTGGTCCACCACCAGCGCGCGCTCGGGCTGAGGCGGGACACGGACGACGGGTTCGGTGTCGCCATGTCGTTGAACGCCATCGGTCTGGCCCGCCTTCGCACACACGGGCTCGGGGAGGCCCGTGAGCACTTCGAGCGCTCCCTCGAACTGGTGGGGCTTGCCGGTGAGCGCTTGTGGGAGGGGATCGTCCTCGGCAACCTCGCCCAGTGCGTGCTCGAACTGGGCGAACCGGAGGAGGCCACAGTCCTGGGTGAACGGGCCATCGGCATCCACCGGGAGACCGGCGACCGGATGAGCGAGTTCGCCTGCCTGGCCTCTCTGAGCGCGGCCTGGCGGGAGTTGGGCCACACCGACCGCGGACTGTCCTGTGTGCGGCGGGCGCTGGAGGTCGCCCGCGAACTCGGCGACGTCGTCCTGGAGGGGTTCGCGTACCTGGAGCTCGGCAGGGACCAAGCTCGGCTCGGGGACCTGGAAGAGGCCCTGCTCTCGTTCCACGAGTCGGCGAGCCTGCACCGCAGAACGGCCGACCACGTGCGCGAGGCCGAAGCCTTCGAGGGGGTGGGCGGGGTGTACACGGCTCTCGAACGCCACGACGAGGCCGCGAAGTTCTACCGGCAGGCGGTCAGCACGTACCGCAGGTACCGGGACCGCTGGAGGCTGGCGGTGTGCCTGGACCGGCTGGCCTCGGCGGTGGCCGCCAGCGGTGACGCGGAGGCGGCCAGGGGGCGCTGGGGCGAGGCTCTGGAGGCCCTGGAGGGGTTCACCGATCCCAGGGCCGCGCGCCTGCGCGAGGAGATCGGCGCCCGGGTGCGGGGTACGGACTCCTGATGCCGGGCGTCCGCTCCGCACTGGTCACACGCCCGGGTCCGGGCTTCCTGTACCGCCAGCTCTTCGTGTCCACGCACAGCACGACGTGTCCCGCCTGTGGGGGGGGATCCCCAACCGTCAGCCAGCCAGATGCGCCACCGCGGCGCATGTGTTGGGACATCGGCACCGGTATCCGTGATTTCAGGGGGAGGGACATGGCCGCGGAAACCCAGAAACCCGACCTCATCGAGGTCACCATCTCCGACCACCGCCAGGTCGAGCGGATATCCACAGAGCTGGAGGGTCCGCTTTCGCCCGAGGCGCGCAAGCAGCTCACAGAACACGTGATCACCGAACTGGTACGGCATTCGGTCGCCGAGGAGCAGCACATGTACCCGACGGCACGGCGAGTGCTGGACGACGGCGACCGCATCGCCGACCACGAACTCCAGGAGCACGCCGAGGCCGAGCAGGTGATGAAGGACCTGGAGGGCCTGGACGCCGACGACCCCGAGTTCCAGCGGCTGCTGAACACGCTGATCTCGGACATCCGCCACCACGTCGAGGAGGAGAGGGACCTGCTGCCGCGCCTGCGCGCCGCGTGCACACCGGAGGAGCTGCGGGAACTGGGCGCCAAGGTGGTCAAGGCCAAGGAGGCGGCACCCACGCGCCCCCGCCCAGGCGCGCCCGACGCACCGCCCGCCAACAGGATCCTGGACCCGGGAGCGGGGCTCATCGACCGGATGCGCGACGCGCTCTCGAACCGCAACTCCTGAACGCCCGGCGCACGGCCCCGTTCCCGGCACGAGAACGGGGCCCTCGTGTGGGTGCGCCGTGTGGGCTCAGGCCCGGTCGGCGCGCACGCGCTCCCCGGCGATCAGGGCCGCGCTCTCACCGCCCCACGCGTCCGCCTCCCGCCAGATCACCGACACCCCCAGGGCGCCGAGCAGCGCCGGGGCCGACCACTCCTCCTCGGGGGGAGCGGGGAGGACGAGGCACACCCGGTCGGCGTCCGCTCCCCGGGCCCAGCGGGCCTCCAGCACCTCCAGGGCCTCCCGGCGCAGCCTTTCGTAACCCGTGTCCTGCTCGGGCAGGACGCGGTACAGGACCGACAGGCCGGAGAGTTCGCAGAGTACGTCGCCGCTCCCCCGGTCGTCCGGTCGGCTCCCCGCCCGGTACAGGTCGGCGATGAGGCTGTGGCGCAGGAAGCCGTACAGGCTCTGGTCCCGGGGCTCCTCCCTCTGCGCGACTCCGGCCAGGAAGAGGCGCAGGTGCTCGGCCGCGGTGGGTTCCTGGGTCCCGGCCTGCGGCGGAACCCGTGGTGGGGGTGCGCTCATCGGCTGCTCCTCGGTCCGCTCGGTCGCGGTGTCACGGTGCCTTGTGGTGGTGTCGCTGTGCCTTGTGGAGGTGCGCTGGGAGATCCGGGAGGTGACTCCCGCGCTGTGCTGGGCCCAGCTGCGTTCGGCGTGCACGGTCTGGTAGTCGATCACCGACGCTGCGGACCTGTCCAGGACCAGCCGGTAGCCGTCGCGTTCCAGGTGCCAGCACCCGTCCGCGCGCCGGGCCTGGCGGCCCTCGGTCAGGAAGCCGCCGAGCATGGCCCGGATCTCGGCCTCGGCCTCCCTGGCCGTGGCCCTGTGGCGGACCGCGAAGCGGGCGCGCGCCGCGGCGCTGACGGTGATCGCAAAAGCCCGCACTGAGGGCTCCAACCGGGCTCCGGTGTCCAGCCCGGTGGACGGGCCCAGCACGGTCGGCCGGTCCTGCGTGTGCAGGGGCCGCCTGGTGCGGTAGCCGTCGCATCCGGGCCGTCGGCACCAGCCGTCCGGGGAACTCGTGCGGTTGCGGCACCGCTGACCGTCGGAGTGGTGACGGACGCAGGTCCTCTCGTGCTCTGTCGCTGGGGCGGACGGGTCGATGAGGGTGTCGGGCAGAGGTTCGGTGTACAGGACGGTCAGGGTCTGGGTGCACCGGGTCAGCGCGACGTAGAGCCGTCCTTGGCCTCCGGGGCCGGAGTCGGAGATCTGGTGGGGCTCCACCAGGACGACGTGGTCGAACTCCAAGCCGCTGACGTCGGAGGCCGCCAGGGTACGGACGGTGCCTTCGGCGGGCGCGGGGCCGGTTGCCAGGGCGTCCGCGATCGGCTGCAGGTGCGGGGAGGCGCCGTCGGCGATGACCGCTACGGAGCGCTCACCGCCCTTGGCCAGTAGTTCGGTCACGCGCTCACGGACACCATCGATCAGGTCCTCAGGGGCGAGACGGGCCATGGTCAGCTCCCCGTCCCGGGGCTCGCGGAGCGTTTCGGGGAAGGTGGTCAGTTCGGAGGCGGCAACGGCGGCGGGGACGGCCGTGTGCATCACCTGGCTGGGGATGCGGTATCCGAGGGTGAGTTCCCGCAGTTCCCAGCCGTCGGGCAGTTCCAGGTGGTCTGTCAGGGCCGCCCAGTCGGTGTGGCTGTGCGCTCCCGTGGACTGGGCGAGGTCGCCCAGGAGGGTTAGGGAACCGCTCGGGCAGCGGCGGGCCAGGGCCCGCAGCTGCATGGGGGTGAGGTTCTGGGCCTCGTCCACCACGATGTGCCGGTAGCGGTCGGGGGTGTCTCCGCTGAGGAGGATCCGCAGTTCCTCCAGACAGAGCAGGTCTGCGCTGGTCCAGGACTCCTGCCCGGTCCGGGTGGCAGCGGGCCGGTACAGGGCGGACTGTTCCTCGGCGGTGAGGACGCCCTCGCAGGCCTGTCTCAGCACCTGGGCGTCGCCGAGCAGTCTGCGGTAGAGGCGGTTCTCGGAGATCCGGGGCCAGGTGGCGTTGACGGGTCCGGCCAGGGAGGACGTGATGCGGCGGCGCAGTGCCTGTCCCTGGCGGCGGTGCCGGTAGGAGGTCTGGTCGAGCATGCGGTCCACGAGCAGGTCGGTGAAGCGCTGTCGGCGGGTGTTGAGGGGTGCGTCCGACTCCAGCACCTCACCGAAGATCCGCTCGATGTCGGCCTCGGCCACGGCCAGGGGGCTCTCGTCCACCCGGACTCTGAGCTGACCGCCGTCGAGGAACTTCGACCAGGCACCGGCGCGTACCGTCTGGCGGACCGCCCGGCGCAGGACCCCGGCCATCCGGGCATCGGACTTGACCCTGTGCTGCTCGACGGTGTCGTGGCCCGCGCTCCGCCCCGGGCACAGGTCGCCGACGCGCAGAGAGGTCACGCCGCGTGTGCCCAGTGAGGGCAGCACCGCGCTGACGTAGTCGAGGAAGTACTGGCTGGGGCCGACGACGAGGACCTGCCACGGGGTGAAGCGGTCGTTGTCCAGCAGCCAGGTGACACGGTGCAGGCCGATCGCGGTCTTGCCGGTCCCCGGACCGCCCTGGACCACCAGTGCCCCGGGCCGGTCGTGGCAGACCAGGTCGAGCTGGTCGCGGTGGATCGTCTCGACGATGTCGCGCATGAGACCGTCGCGGGAGCGGTCCAGTTCCCGGAGGAGGAACGGGTCCTGTGCCGTGCCCGTCTCCTGTTCCTTCCGGGCGCGGACCGCGGCCGCCACCTGAGCAGGGGAAGCCTGCTCCGGGGAGGGGTCGTCGGCCTTGCGGACGAGTTCGTCGTGGTAGTCCACCACGCGTTGGCCGTGGCAGCGCAGACGTCGGCGGAGCGTCACCGCGCCCTTCTCGGTTCCCCGCTCACGGCGCCAGCGGACCGCCGCCGGGCTGGACCACTTGACGACGAAGACGTTCCCGGCCTCGTCCCGGATGCTTCTGCGGCCCACGTAGAAGGTCTCGTCGCCGCTCTCCTCCTGAAGGTCCACGCGTTGGACGACGAGCTGCTGTCCACCGAGTTCGTACTGCGCGACCCAGCGTGCGTACTCCTCGTGCTGGGCCACGCTGTCCTTGGCGCTGGCGGCGGCGTCGGCGGTGGCCAGCCGTGCGGTCTGGTCGCGCTGCCGTTCCAGACAACGGTGGGCCCGGTCCACAGCGGTCTGTTCCTGCTCGATGATCCGTCGGCGTGTGTTGCTCCCCATTTCCTCGCCTCCCTCACGGAGAAAGGTGCGGTGGGCGGCGCCACGGGGGGCGGTGGCGTCACCCTGGTCGGACCGGTCACGGAACAGTCGGCATGCGGAGTCGGGGGACCGCGTTCGGAACCCGATCCGGCTACCCGAGCTGTGTGCACTCACAGGAACCGTAGGTTCATGACAGCATAGGACTGCCTGTGAATACAGCCAACCATAATTACGAAGAAGTTTTTCGGTTCTGGTGGCCGGGTGCGGCCACGCCCCTGAGGCGCCCGTTCCCCAGCGCACACCTCGGCGGCGGCCTTCAAGGAGGTGACGGGCGCAGGACGGTGTCACCAGGCCTGAGGGCACCGCGCCAGCCCGCGTCCGGTGGACCACGGCCGCCCATGTCAGCGCCCCTGGCCCACCGGTCGGAGTCAGTCCTGCGGCCAGCGCACCCTGAGGCGTTCGACCAGGTCGCGACGCTCGAAGCCTTCCAGGATGTCCGTCAGGCGCCGCAGCATCGCGATCCGTTCATGCTTCTCCAGATCGGACAGGAAGGCGTCCAGGACCGGGTCCTCAGAGGGGCCGACATCGTCCGACCGGTCCTCCGGGAACCGGAACTCCGCCTCGGGTGTGTACTCCTGCCGAGGGGACAGCAGGTCGAGCGCCGCGCCGGCCTGGGCGATCTCGTTCCAGCGCTCCTGGTGCTGCTCGAACCACCACACGCGCGCGGTGAGCGGATCGTGCAGCACATCCTCCAGCAGTTCCCGGACCCGGCGCATGCGCACCTGGTGCTCCTCGCGGGCCACCTCGGCGCGGTGCCACACCATCTGGCGCTGGCGTTCGAGGGCGAGGTCCTCCTCGTGCGCGGTGAGGGCCACGCTGACGCCGAGGTCGTGCACGGCCGACACACCGAAGCCGCCTCCCCCGGTCAGCACGCAGGCGACCTCCGCCTGGGCGCGGCCGTGGTCGCCGAGCGGGAAGTCGGCGCTGCGCCGGGCGGCCTCGCGTATCAGGGCGCTCTGGAGCAGTGCACGGCCGCGGGCGTGTTCGCTGTCCTCCGCGCGGTACCAGACCACCGTCAGGTCGAAGGCGGCGTCGAACCACAGACCCTGGCTGCTGGTGGGCAGACGCGCGGTGAAGACTAGCTGTTCCTGCACGACCTCGTGGGTGTCCGGGCGCCCCCTGTCCGGCGGAGGACCGAACAGGGCGTGGATCAGTGATGTGAACAGTTCTCCGAGCATGGCGTCCTCCTCAGGACGGGTCGAGGGCGCGGCGCAGTTCCTCCACCGCGGGCGAGGTGCGGGTGTGCGCGCAGGACCAGCGGCGGGCGCAGCGGCGGAGTGTGTCGGCGAAGCCCGGATCCCCAGCCGCCGCGCCCAGCAGCGAGTCGGGGACCGGCTTGTCCGCCCGGCGCTGGTCGGCCATGACTCCGAGCCAGGCCCACAGCACGGCGTCGGGGCGGACGGCGGACAGGTGGAGTGCACGCCAGGCGGCAGAGACCGGCGCGGGCTCCAACTCGCCCCGTCGCAGTGCGGACAGGACCGGCGAGCCTTTGGGGCCTTCGACCTCCAGGAGGCGCAGCAGCAGACGGGCTGCCAGGGTGGAGCGCCTGCCGCCGCCGTCCACCCAGCGCGGCAGCGCGTCCAGCACCACCGCGAGGTTGCCCGGTTCGGCCGCGATGTCCTCCAGGGCGCACAGGAGGTCCTCCTCCCAGGAGTCCTCGGCCCTGTTCGCGAGGTGGCGCAGCCGGGTGAGCGCCGTCTTCGGCTGGATCCTCCCGTAGATCCGGCACACCTCCAGCACCATCCGGTCGCGCGGCGTCGGCCTGCGAGAGGAGGCGATGCGGTAGAGCCGGTGACGGGTCCAGGATCCCAGTTCGCGGGTGACGGCCGCCTCGGCGATCGCGGGGACGGCGGCCGGTTGCAGGGCGGGCGAGGCGCTCCAGAGGTCCAGCAGCGTCTCCAGGGGGGCCGGGTCCCGGTACCTGCGGGCCAGGGTCAGCCAGCGCCTGGCGACGTCGATCCGCTCTTCCCGGGAGAGCAGGGGCGCCGTCTTCCAGGCCCACTCCTGGAAGGAGGCCCGTGCGTCGGGGTGTTCGCGCCACAGGTGGTCCAGGGCGTCTTCGCCGTGGCCGGGTCGGTGGAAGCGGACCCGGTCCCCCTCGACGTGGGCGCCGATCCCTCCCAGGTACTCGGTGAAGCCGCTGCCCGAGATGGGGGTGGGGCGCATCGGGGACACCCCCCACCGCTCCGCCAGCCCGTGGGCGTGGCGGACCACGGTGTCCGAGGACGCGCCCTCCAGCAGTGCCACGGCCTGGGTGAGGACCCGGGGGAACTCGTTCTCCTCCTTGCCCGCGGACCAGCCGGGCAGCGTGTCCGCGGTGTCGGCGAACTCCTTGAGCGCACGCTCGATCCATGCCGTGTGGTCCTCCTCGGCCAGAGGAGCGTGCGGAGGACTGGTGCGCTGCACGTCCTCGGCGAGCCGGACAGCGCGGGCCGGTCCGACACCGGACAGCGCCGCCCCCACACGCTTGTCGGCGGCCCAGCGCCGAGCCTGGTCCGCACCGTACAGACGGCCCATGAACTGGAAGAAGACGTCCACGGCACGTGCCGGGGCGTCGATGCGCAGCCGTGCCCGACAGGCGGCGAGTTCCTGTTCCCAGGAGTCGGAACGGCAGACGACGACGAGGAGGGTGCCGGAGGCGCGGACCTTCTCGACGAAGGTCCTGACCGCGGCACGCTGGGACGCGCTGGGCTCGCGCAGGTCGCTCAGGTCCATGAAGCGCGGGCGTTCGGAGGACAGGGTGATGTCCGCCAGTCCGGCGTCGTCGGTGTCGAGGTCGGCGATCACCTCGTCCACGGTTTCGTCCGGGCACAGGGTGGCCAGCGCGTGGATCGCGGTGGTCGTCCGGCCCCTGCCGGGTTCGCCGGTGACCAGACCCATCCGGTGACGCGCCAGTTCCTGGGTGAACGCGGTGTACTTCCGGGCGTCGCTGGGGCGGAAGGCGGCCAGGACGTCCTTGACCCGGTCCGGTCCCAGTTCGGCGGCGTGGCGGAGTTTGCGGGTCGCGGCCTCGCCGAGGAACTCGCGGTACTCGTGGTAGTGGACGCCTCCGGTGATGCTGTCGGCGCTGACCACCTGACCCCGGTTGTCCCGGACCGCGTTGCCCGCGGGCACCCAGGGCTGGTCGCCGACGAGCGCTTCGGCCGGGTCCGCGTCCACGGCCCCGTCGAAGGCGTCCGCGTCCCAGGGCTCCTCAGGAGGCATCGGAGGCACCTCCGAAGGAGACGCCGCCGTTGACCGTTCCGGCCTGGACCACCTGGCCGCGGTCGTTGTGACCGACGCTGTTGCCCGTGGTGGGGGCGGTCCCGCCCGGCGCGGCGGGGACCGGCCCTGCCGGGCGGCTCCGCTCGGGCGCGGGGCTCGGCTCGGGTTCGTCGTGCGCGCCGGGAACCCAGGAGGGGGTGGGCACGAACAGGTAGCCCTCGGCCTGGAAGTCCTTGGAGGGGACGGAGGCGTGCACGGGCCGCCAGCGGCTGGCGCGGACGGGGGCGAAGCCGCCGAGCACCACGTCCTCGTAGACGCGGCGGGAGACGATGGTGGCCAGCAGGGTGGTGTCGGGATCGGAGGCCTCCAGTTCGCGCCGCACGGGCTCGGAGTCCAGCAGCCGGTGGGTGCTGATCATCGCCTCGCCCATGGCGTCGATGCCGCTTCCGTCTCCGGTGTCGGGCAGGGGGCCGACGTCGATGCTGGCGCGCAGCCGCATGCGCAGGTTGCGGTCGTGGGCCGCCAGGAGGGGCTGGATCTGTTCCAGGACCCGCTGGAGTTCCTCCAGGAAGGGGCTGATGAGGTAGGGCAGGTGCTCGGGTTCGGCTCCCATGACGTAGCCGTCGCCGCTGTGGCGGGGGAAGCGCGCGTCCTTCCACACAGGGAGCATGTCGGCGCGGGTGAACGCCTTCTCCAGTACCTCGGGGATCTTCTGGCCGACGAGTTGCTGGTTGCGTGCGCTGGTCCTGCTGAACTTCTCCATGTCCACCGCCAGCACGGCGCGGTAGGGAGGGAGGGGCTCGCTCTTGCCGATGCGGGACAGGTCGATCTCCACCGGGGACTCCTGGGGGTACGGGGGCCCTCTCTCGGGCCGGACGGGACCACACTCCCCGGCGCACGAGCCCCGTGGTGTTCAGTTCTGAACACAGGAGGCTTCGGGTGTCCGCTGTCACACCGGTTCGTCTCCGGCCGCCAGGGATTCCAGCGCCTGCAGGTCGAGGATGGCCACGTACTGCCGTCCGGTGCGGATGACGCCCCGTTCCCGCAGGGAGGTGTAGGCGTGGTGGAGGGAGGTGCGCGACATGCCCGCGAATCCGGCGATCTCGCTCTGGGCCAGGGGGACCCCCAACAGGCATCCGCGCGTGACCGGTGCGCCGTCCTCGGACAGGGGCGCGGGGAGGGGTTCGCCCATCACCGAGGCGAGGTGGAGCAGGGCGGCGGGCAGCCTGCGGTCGGCGGGGAGGGAGGACTGCTGCACCCTGAGGCGGTCGCCCTCGTCCTGACGCATGAGGGCGCTGTGCCACAGCGCGTTTCCCAGATCGAGCTCGTCGACGACCCTGCGGAAGCGGTCCGCGGGGAGGAAGGCGGTCGTGCTCGGGCACAGGGCCGTCACCGTGGCGTTCCTGGGGCGCTCGGCCCCGGCCAGGACGGACTCCCCCAGCATCTCGCCGCGGGTGCGGAAGGCGAGGGGGACGCAGGAGCCGTCGGCCCTGATGGAGACCACCTTGGCGCGGCCGTTCAGCACGAGGTGCACACCTGCGCCGACCTCGCCCTGCCGCAGGAGCGTCTCCCCCCGGGCGAACCTGCGTGTCACCGCCGACGCGGTCAACCGCTCCCACTGTTCGTCGGTGACCAGTCCTCCGAAGCCGTGCCTGTCCACGCTCGCGACTCTCCTCTTCCCGGGGCTGTGACCGGCAGGGCGATTCTCACCGGTCGTGTCCGCCCGGGCACGGTGGTGGCCGGGTCCGGCCACCACCGGCAAGGCCCGGTTTCAGTGGGAGCCCGAGAGCGCCCGTGGGACCTCGTCGTCGGAGACTGCGCGGGTCACCGGTTGGACGGTGACCCGCAGCACTTCTTGTACTTGCGTCCCGAGTCACACCAGCAGGGCTCGTTTCGGCCGGGCGGCCACGACCGCAGCCTCGGGTCGTCCGCGGCGACCCCCCGGTCCGCCCAGGTCCGGACAGTGTCGTCGTCCGCCGGGTCCCGGCCGGAGCGCTCGGCGAACTCGACGATCTCCTCCACGCCGTGCAGTACCACGCTCCGCGGCGTTGCGGGGTGTTCGCGGTCGCGCTCGCGCAGGCTCCGTTCGGCGGCGCGGTAGTAGGCGTCGGCGCCGTGCTCGGCGGCCTGCTCCGTGAGCAGTCCCCGGGCGCGGGCCCCGTCGAAGGCCGCGCGGGAGTAGAGCGCCTCCACCTCCCGGTCAGGGCCGTCCCCCTCCGGCCAGTCCTCCTCCTCGTAGGACGGGCCCAGCGCGCCCTCCGCCTGCCGTTGGGCCACGCCCAGGGCCACCTCGTCGTGGTCGTCGTGCGGCAGGCCCAGCTTCATCCGCGCCAGCAGGCGGTTGACGAGCGGGGACAGGTAGAGGTCGTCATCCTCCGCGAGTTCCTCCGGCGGCTCGGCGAGCAACTGCCGGGCGGCGATGTTGAAGCAGCGCAGCGCCTCGTCCCAGCGCTCCAGCTCCCGCATGTACTCACCGAGCAGGCCGGCGGGCCCTTCGCCCAGGCGGCCGGGGCGCAGCAGCTCGGAGGTGATCCGCTCCGCATCGGCCCTGTCCCGCGGGTCCGAGCCCTCCCGCAGCAGGTCGGCCAGTTCGACGGAGGCGTACTGGCCGTCCTCGGAGGTGGACGGGTGCTCGCGCACGGCCTCCAGCAGGCGGCGGGCCTGGTCGGCGCGTCCCGCGCGGCGCAGTTCAGCGGCGAAGTCCATGAGGACCTCGAAGGTGTCGTCCGGGTATGCGGCCATCCCTTCCAGGACGCGATCGGGCAGGTCCAGTTCCCGGATCGCGGCCGTCAGGGGCGTGTCATCACCGGTCGTGGCGGTGGAGGAGGCGTGCTCGGTCATGTCCACCAGGCTAGAAGCAGCCGCAACGGCGGACGGCCCGTTTCCCCGGACTGGGAGGACGAGAGGTGTTTCCCGGCGGGGAGCGAGGGGGTTCACGGCATTCGACGGAAACCTGCCCTTCGGGCTGCGGGAAAGAAGGAAAGGAACACGGACACAGAAACACGCCAGCACCACGGGCTGCACGGACAGGGCACAGACGCACCACTCACGTCGGATGTCAGGACGCCACGGACGGAATTCGCATTCACCCCGAGGCCGAATCAGGCCATTTTCCCGCACAGGACACCGAAACCGTTCATGATGGAAAACGTCCCCCACTAACTGAATCGGCCGGGAGCAGCCATGGCGCGTACCTGGGGAAGTCGGTGTCGAGCGACCGGAGAGCGGCCTCCGGGCCGGAGTCAGCGGCTCACCGCCCTGACGGCCCTGTCAGCCCTCTTCTGCCTGGCAACCGGCTCCGCCGCGTGGGCCTCGGGGAACGACGGCGGGGGCGCGGAGGCCGTCGAGGCCCCCGACGTGGTCTTCGAGGAGGAGCTGGGCACGCTCTTCGACCCCGTGGAGACCGTGCCCGACGCCCGGGGCGTCACCGGGCACCTCTTCGGCAACGGTGAGGACACCGCCTACCTGTTCGCCCTGCGGGACGCCGAACCCTGCGCCCTCCCGGAGGGCGCGGGCGGCACCGACGGCGAGGAGAGCCGGGGAGTCCGGGTGACGGTCGCCGTGACGGAGACGGGCTCCCAGGAGTGGGTGACCGTGGAACCCGTCCGGACCGACGTGTACTACGCCGCCCCCGACGACCTGGTCGTGGAGATCGTCGAGCCCTTCCGCGAGTTCGTCTACGGCGCCGCGCGCGTACGGATCGACTGTCTGGCTCCCGGCGGCGGGTGGGAGCGGGCCGCGCTGACCGGGCTCAACCTCACCTCGGTGAGCCAGAGCGGCGCAGGGGCGGAGTTCTTCGTGGAGCGGTTCTCCCCCGTCGTGGAGGACGGGGCGGTCCCGCTCGACCTGAACACCGAGGAGTACGTCGCGGGCGACCAGACCACTCCGGTGATGGAGGAGCTGCGCGCTGAGCTGGACGGCGAGCCGGTGGAGCTGTCTGGCACGGGCAGCACCGGGCAGGTGCTGATACCCGAGGGAACGGAGCCGGGCCTGCACGTGCTCACACTGGTCCGGGAACACGAGTTCACCCCGGGATGGGTGGACGTCCCCGTCATCACCGGGTTCGCAGCGGCCCCGGCCGCACCGGCGCCCGTGGCCGCTCAGGACCCCGGCCTGCCCCGCGTGGACGAGCTGCGCACGGACCCCCGGACGCTGCTCCTCGCCCTGGGCGCGAGCGCGGTGGCGGGCGGCGCCCTCATGCTGATGGTCGGGTTCCCCTCCGACGTCTTCAACAAGTCGGTGGAGGCCAACCAGGGGCGGGTGCGCCGGTGGTGGAACGGTGTGCGGGCGGCCCTGGCGGGGCGGCGGGGCAGGCCGCGGGCGGTCTTCACCCCGCGTTCGGTCCTGGCCTTCCTCGTGTTCTGGGTGGCGGCCGCGGCGCTGCCGGTCCTGTTGAACTGGGACCCGGGCCCGCAGGCGACCCCGCTGCTGGACTTCCTGGGCCTGCTGGTGGCGGTCTTCTTCGTCACCGCCTTCTACGCCGGGATCGTCGACGACCGGGACACGGCGTGGTCCGGTGTCCGGGGCCGGTTCGAGGTCCTGCCGACGGGCCTGGCCATCGTGGCGCTGTGCTCGGCGCTCTCGGCCGCCCTGGACTTCGAACCGGGGTACTTCTACGGGCTGATCGCCGGGTTCGCGGCGGTGGTCGACCGGAGGTCGCGGCTCGACATGCCCGTGCGCGTGCGGGAGGACTTCGCGCGTGTGCGCGAGGGGCGGGCGACGATGCTGGGGGCTGTCTTCATCCTCGTCCTGAGCGCGGCCTGCTACCTGGCCTGGAGCGCGTTGAGCCCCGCGGCGCAGCGGGAGGACGCCTCCCTCGTGCTGCGGCTGGCCGACAAGGCCCTGTTCTCCACCGTGCTGCTGGGCGTGCAGACCGTCGTCTTCGGGCTCCTGCCGATGAAGTTCCTGGACGGGTACCGCCTCTGGCGCTGGGGCGCCGTTCCCTGGGCGGCGGTGTACCTGCCGGGCCTGTTCCTCTTCGTCTACCTGATGCACATGCACCCGGCCCAGGTCTCGGCTCAGACCGTCCCCGAGTCCCTCGTCGACACCCTGGTCCTGTTCGCGGGCTTCGGCGTGCTGTCCCTGGCGGTGTGGCTGCTCTTCGTCTGGCGCTCCCGGCGGGACGAACGGCCCGCGGCGCGGCCGACGCGGAACGGACGGCCCGCGCCGGCCCCTGTCACCGGCGCGGGCGGGGCGCCTCCGGTGCCCGTGGGGGCCGCGGCCGCGGTGCCCGACGCCGGGCGTGGACAGGTGCCGGACACCCCCGCAGCACCCGCGACGGAACCGGAGGACGATCCCAGCGGGAACCGTGAGGAAGGGGGCTCCGACACCTCCGGAGAAGGGGGTCCGGAAAGCGCACGGGAGGAACCCGCGGAGGACGCGGAGCAGGGACCGGCGGGGTGAGGCGCTCCGGCGCGGAACGTCCGCGGGGGCCGCCCCTGTCCGGGGCTCCCGCTGGGAGCGGCCGGTTCCCTCACTCCGCGTCCTCGTCCAGCTCCCGCCAGCGCACCGACGAGACCTCCGGCTCCAGGCTGAGCCTCCTGACCAACTGTTCCACGGCCTCGTCCCGGCGTGCGCCCGCGAGGACGTCGGCGTACACCGACACCAGCTCCCCGTCCTCGTCCATGCGGCGGCAGTCCAGGGAGCGCAGTGTGAACTCGGTTTCGGACAGCGCCTGGAGCAGCAGGGCCCGTACGTGGGGGTCCTGGGCGTCCGTGCACACGATCCGGATCCGGTAGACGGTCTCCCCGTCCTCGGAGTTGACGGGCGAGCTCTTCTGCAGCCGCCGGGCCACCGGGCGCAGCAGGACGTTGGCGGCCACCACCGCCACCGCGCCCATCGCCGCGACCGGGTAGACACCGCTTCCGGCCAGGACTCCCACTGCGGCGGCGCACCAGATCGTCGCGGCCGTGTTGATGCCGCGGATGTTGATGCCGTCGCGCAGGATGACGCCCGCGCCGAGGAAGCCGATGCCCGACACCACCTGGGCGGCGATACGCGTGGGGCTGACCTCGTCCACGGTGTAGGCGGCCAGCAGGACGAACAGCGCCGACCCCACGGCGACGAGCGCGTTGGTGCGAAGGCCGGCCATGCGCGCCCGCCACTGGCGTTCGACGCCGACCAGCGCGCCCAGCCCGAACGCGCAGCCGAGCCGGAGTGCGGCCTCCCACCATTCCAACATCGGCCCGCTCCCCCACAGGTCGCCCGTCCGGTCCGCTTCGAGGGGCCCGCGGTGCCGGAACGCCGACACGCAAGCGACATCATGAACGTCTCGCCGGATACTGGACACGGCTACCCGCTCATCACCCGCGTACACCCGCTTTCCTGTGAATGCGCCCAACCACCGCAGAACCTCAGATCAAAAGCCCGCGAACAGGGTTTCACCCGGTGCCTGTGTATAGTCGTGACCGGTCTGCTGTCGTCCCGGACGGGTGGGGAAGCCATGGGCACCGGTGAGGTGGAGGTGAGCTCGGCCGACATCGCCAGGATCGCGGGCGTGAAGCCGACGGCGGTGAGCAACTGGCGGCGCCGCCACGACGACTTCCCCGAACCGGTGGGGGGCACCGACCGCAGCCCGCGCTTCGACCTGGCGCAGGTGGAGGAGTGGCTGTCCACCCACCGCCGGGTGCCGAGCATCGACCCCGACCAGCGCCTGTGGCAGGCACTGGACTCCCTGCGCGACTCCGTCCCCGTCGACGCGGTACTCGTTCAGGCCGGGGTACTGCTGTGGCACCTGAGCCGCGAGTCTGGGGCCGGGGAGCGCGGCACCGGAAAAGCCGGGGAACAGGACGGATCCGCTCTGGCGGTGCACGCGTGGTGCAGTTTCGAGGACCTCCTCGAAGGCGCGGGTCTGGCCGCTCTGTCCGCGTGCCGCCCCGAACCCGTGCCGGAGGCCCGGCTGGGCCCGTTGGCCGACGCGGCGGTGCGCGCCGCGCGGGAGAGCGGTCCGCGGGCCGCCTTCGAGCGCCTCCTCAGCCGCCTGGACCAGCGCTCCCCCTCCGGCTCGCACACGGTCCCGCCCGAGCTGGCCGACCTCATGGTGGTCCTGGCCGGAACCGGGGACACCGGAACCGGTCCCGAGGACACCGCGGCCCCGGAGGAGGACGGCGCCGGGAACGGGGGCGGTCCCGCCGGTACCGTGGCCGACCCCGCCTGCGGGCGGGGCGCTCTGCTGCTCGCCGCCGCGCGCGGCGGAGGGCGCGCCCTGCTGGGACAGGACCGGGACGCCGCCTCGGTGTGGCTGGCCGCCCTGCGCCTGGCTTTCGCCGGAGCCCTGACCGGCGAGGCGGACCTGCGGGTGGCCGACGCGCTGCGCCTGCCCGCGTTCGCCCCGAGCACACCGGACGGCGCGGACGGCGCCGACGCGGTCGTGTGCGCCCCGCCCTTCGGCGAGCGCGGCTGGGGGGTCGAGGAACTCGCGGAGGACCCCCGGTGGACGTACGGGGTCCCCCCTCGCCTGGAGTCCGACCTGGCCTGGGTCCAGCACTGCCTGTCCCTGGTCCGGCCGGGCGGTTGGGCGGTCGTGCTGATGCCCCCGGGCGCCGCCCAGCGCCCCTCGGGGCGGCGCATCCGCCGTTCGCTGCTGCGCGCGGGCGCCTTCCGCGCGGTGGTCTCGCTCCCGCCCGGGTTCGCGGCCCACTACGCCGTTCCCCTCCAGTTGTGGGTGCTGCGCCGACCGGAGCGGGACGCGGTCCCCGCCCCCGTGCTGCTCGTGGACACCGCCCCGCACGAGCCCGGGCAGACCTGCCCGCCGGGTGGGGTCCTCGGCCGGATCGACCGGTTCTGGCGGGAGTACCTGGCCGATCCGGAGGGGTTCGACGAGCGTCCGGGGACGGCGCGGGCGCTGGAGGCGGCCGACCTGCTGGACGAGGACGTCGACCTGACCCCCCGCACGCGCCTGCCGGTTCCGCGCGCCTGGGCGGGCGACCTGGACCTGTTCGCCGAGCGGCGCACTCGCGTGGAGGACGCGCTGCGTACGCTGCGCACGCTCCTGCCCGAGGCGCCGCGGGTCGAGTCCGGCGGCGAGGCGGTCGGGATGGTCACGCTCGGCGAGCTGGCCCGGGCCGGGTCGGTGGCGATCCGGCGGCCCCTCCCCCGGCGTTCGGCGGAGGAGGCTGGCCCGCGCACCAGCGCCAGAGTGCTCACCGGTGAGGACGTGGTCCGCGGGGCGTGGGCCTGGCGCACGGAGGAGGTGGACGCCGACCCGATGCGCAACCCCCCGATCCAGGAGGGCGACGTCCTCATCCCGGCGGTGGCGCCGAGGCCCGCCGCGCGGGTGGCGACCGGGGACGACGCGGGCGCCTACCCCGGAGGCGGCCTGTACGTGGTGCGCACGAACCCGGGCGCGGTGGACCCGTGGTTCCTGGCGGGGTTCGTCACCGGCTCCGGCGGGAGCCGGGACATCACCCGGACGAGCAGCAGCGTGCGGGGCCACCTGAGGATCGACCCGTCCCGGATGCGGCTCCCGGTGCTGCCGGTGGAGGAGCAGCGGCGGCACGGTGAGCTCTTCCGGAGGGTGGCGCGGTTCCGGGAGGCGCTGCTGGAGTTGCGGGAGCGGGGCGAGGAGCTGGCCGACCAGGCCGTCGACCTGGTCGCCGGGAGGTGGGAGACCTCCTCCTAGCGGCCGCGGGCGGCCCCGGCCCGCTCCTTCGGGCAGGGGCGCCGCGACGGACCCCGGGAACCACCCGGGTTCCATCGGCCCGGCTCGGGCGGACACGGGCGGCCGGAGCGCGGACGGCCGAGCCCCGCACCGGGCCGACGGCGGGGATTCACGTGGCGGACGCGCCGCCCGCCGCGCGGCGCAACCTCGCCGCGAGGCGGTCGAACGCCGCCGCGAGCTCGTCTCCGTCGATCACCTCGACCTCGGCGTCGAGCTGTGTCATCCACAGCGCGAGCCGGTCGGGGTCGTCCGAACCCAGCTCGACACGGCACGTGGTCTCGTCGACCGCCTCGATATCGACCGGGACGGGGATCTTCGCGGCGACCCCGGCGGCGGGGGCGTGCACGAGTACCCGGGCGCGGTACTTCCAGGCCGCCTTGCTGACGCGTCCGACGACGTACTCGACGGCGTCGTCCCCCGGGATCGCGCGCGGCCGGAACCGCGCACCCGTCGGTGCGTGCGGAGCCATGCGGTCGACACGGAAGATCCGCCAGTCGTCACGGTCCAGATCCCACGCGAGCAGGTACCAGAGCGGCCCCCAGCTCACCAGCCGCCGCGGTTCGGTGTGGCGGGCCGCTTCGCTCCCCCCGGGCTTGGTGTATCCGAACCGGAGCCGTTCGCCGCCGCGGACCGCGGCGGCGACCGCGCCGAGGACCGAGAGGTCGAGCGGCGGTTCGGTCCCCGGAACGACGCTCGTCGCCTCGCGTACCGCCTCGACGCGCCGGCGCAGGCGCGAGGGCAGCACCTGCTCCAGCTTCGCGAGAGCGGTGAGCGATGTCTCCTCGACGCCGATCCTCCGGGTCGCGACCACACCCAGTCCGACCGCGACGGCGACGGCCTCGTCGTCGAGCAGCAGCGGGGGCATCGCGGTCCCGGCGGCCAGCCGGTACCCGCCCGCGACACCGGGACGCGCGTCCACGGGGTAGCCGAGCGACCGCAGCCTGCCGATGTCGGCGCGCACGGTCCTCGTGCTCACACCGAGCCGACCGGCGAGCTCCGAGCCCGTCCGGTCGCGCTTGAGCTGGAGCAGTGACAGCAGTTCGAGCAGGCGGGCGGAGGTGTCCAACATGTTCCCCATCATTTCGGCGATCGCGGAAGCTCCTCTTCCGCATTGCCTGAAAACGTCGGTGTCATGAACGAGGACGACGCACTCACACCGTTTCGCATCGACATCGCGCAGGCCGACATCGACGACCTGCGCGACCGGCTGGCGCACACGCGCTGGCCGCTCCCCGTGCCGGGCCGAGAAGACCGCACCGATTTCAGCCGCGGCATCCCTCTGGCGTACCTGAAGGAGCTCGCCGAGTACTGGCGCGACGGGTTCGACTGGCGTGCGCAGGAGGAGGGGCTCAACGGGTACGGACAGTTCACGACGGCCGTCGACGGCCAGACGTTCCACCTCGTCCACGTGCGGTCGGCTAACCCGGAGGCCCTCCCTCTGCTCCTGAACCACGGCTGGCCGGGCTCGTTCGTCGAGTACCAGCGGCTCATCCCGCTGCTGACCGATGAGTTCCACGTGGTCGTCCCCTCGCTGCCAGGCTTCGGGTTCTCCACCCCTCTGTCGGGGACCGGCTGGGAGCTGGCACGGACGACCGAGGCCTACGCGGAGATCATGACGCGTCTGGGCTACGACAGGTTCGCGGCCCACGGCACCGACATCGGCGCGGGCACCACCGGCCGCCTCGCCGCGCTCCACCCGGAGCGCGTCATCGGCACGCACATCGGCAGCGACCCGCGGTGGCTCGGGTTGCTCGGCGACAAGTTCCCCTACCCCGACGGCCTGTCCGATGACGAGACCGCCCAGGTCGAGGCGGTGCGAGCCGAGTACGCGGCCGAGCGCGGCTACCTGGCGATGCAGGACCACCGCCCCGACACGATCGGCGCGGCGCTCACCGACTCGCCGGTCGGTCAGCTCGCGTGGATCGCCGAGAAGTTCAAGACCGGGGCCGACGGCGCCTACCGGACGCCGGACGAGACGGTCGACCGCGACCAGCTCCTCACGAACATCAGCCTGTACTGGTTCACCCGCAGCGGCGCGTCGAGCGCGCAGTTCTACTACGAGTCCGCGCACTCCGGAACCGACTTGGTCACGGCCTCCGGCGTGCCGTCCGGATGGGCCGTGTTCGACGCCCACCCGCTCATGCGCCGCGCGGTGGACCCGCGGAAGGCGATCGGTCACTGGAGCGAGTTCACCGAGGGCGGGCACTTCCCCGCGATGGAGGAGCCGGAGCTGCTCGCGGAGGACATCCGCGCCTTCTTCCGCGGCGTCTGCTGACTCCGCGTCGCGGCCCGCGGGCCGCGAAGACCCGCTCAAGGGCCGACCGTTCCGGGCGCCCGCCCGGGCGTGGTCGGGCAGCACCGGCCGTCCCGAGGGCGCGTGCGACGGGGACGGCGCCTCAGGAGCCGTCGGTGACGCGCTTGCCGTCCCCGTCCCGGACGATGGCGAAGGAGTCCACGAGCAGGCCGTCGGCGGTGCTGGACCGGTACTCCAGGGTGTCGCCGTCCACCGAGACCGTCTGGAAGGTCTGGGTGTCGGTGCGCTGCACGCGCACCTCGGCGCCGTGGTCGGTCCAGTTGCCCTCGGCCGCGTCGTAGGTCTTGGGGCCGGTCACCGCGACCGCGTAGACCGGGCCGGTGTGCGTGCCGGGATCGCCGGTGCGGTGCTCTCTCATGTTGCCTCGGGTGTAGGAGTGGTCGTGTCCCTGGAGGACCAGGTCCACGTCGTACTCCTCCAGCACCGGCAACCACGCCTCGCGCAGCGGCCCGTTGTCGCGGTCGGGGTCGGCGGAGAAGACCGGGTGGTGGAAGGTGACCACGGTCCACTCGTGGGGGTTGTCGGCCAGCGCCCGCTCCAGCCACCGCCGCTGCGTGTCCAGCCACCGCCCGGTCTCGTCCGGGGGCACCTCGCGGTAGTTGGAGTTGAGCACCACGAACCGCACGCCCTGGTAGTCGGTGTGGTAGACCGTCCCGGCCAGGTCCGCGCCCCGGTCGGGGCCGTTGCCCGCGCCGCGGAACTGCGGAACCCAGTGTTCGCTCAGTCCGCCGTCGTACTCGTGGTTGCCGGGCGTGGCCACGTGGTTCATGCTTCCGGCGGCCGGGCCGAAGGCGTCGAACCACTCGTCCCACTCCGAGCCGCTGCCGGCGGAGTCGACGAGGTCGCCGGTGTGCACGGCCAGCTCGGCGTCGGGCGCGGCCTCCAGTCCGGCCCTGACCACGGGGGCGGCCTCGTCGGTGATGCCGTTCTGGATGTCGCCGAAGTACAGGAAGCTGAAGGGTTCGGCCCCCTCGGCGGCGGTGGTGAAGGTGCGCCAGTCGCTCACCGCCCCGGCCGAGCCGCCGCCACCGCCACCCGCTCCGGCGGCTCCACCGCCTTCGCCGTCCGCACCGATCCGGTAGCGGTAGGCGGTGTCCGGTTCCAGGCCGGTGGCCGTGGCCGCGAAGGTGGAACCGGCCTCCTCGCCTCCGGTAGCCCGTCCCCGCACCCGGACGGGTTCCGCCGACTCGTCCTCGGGGCCGATCTCCAGGAAGGCCTCCCGCGCACCGTAGGCGCGCCAGGTCACGGTCTGGGAGGTGCCGGGGTCGGCGGTGGGTGAGAGCAGGACGCGGTCGACGGGCCGCTCGGGCGGGGCCTCGGGGGCGCAGGCGCACAACCCGACCGCGAGGACCGCGCCGCCGAGGGCCGCGAGCGCGCGGAACGGAGCGCAGCGGGACCGGAGCGGTCCGGGCCCGGCCGAGCTGTCCCTCGGGGAACGCGACTGTGCCGGGCGGGGCCGCGGAGCGCGGGACGGAGCGTCGGGCATGGGCAGGACTGTCCTTTCTGACGGCGGACCGGTGCCGCTGGCGCGGAGGGGCGGCGGGGAGCCGCCCGTGCGACGGCTCCCCCGGTCCACCCGGACAGCTACCCGGCCAGGGAGTCGAGCACGGGCCCGAACTCCCCGTCGGAGGTCAGCAGTTCCACCGACCTGTTCTCGTGGTCGATCCTGGCCCCCACGGGACGCAGGTCGGGCGGCGTGGCCTGTTCGCGCGAGCGCGAGCCGGGGTGCCACCAGTAGAGCTGGGCGCTGACGGGCTTGTCGCCGTCGGCGGTGAACCGCTCGGCGATCTGCCGCATGTGGTCCAGGGCCGCGATCGGGTGGCCCTTCCCCAGGGGGTGGGCCAGTAGCACTTGGGGGACGGGGAAGGCCACGAGCGCACCGTGCGGCAGGTCGCCGAGGTAGCGGTCGAGGGCGTGCGCGTGCGCCGCCGCGTAGGGGTGCTGGCCGCCGATGTGCACGATGAGCGCCCCGTCGACCTCGTGCTCGCTGACCTCGACGGTCTCGGCCACGGAGGCGGCCACCGCCTCGGCGAAGACCTCGGCGTCGGGGCGGCCGGAGCGCTCGTGCACCTGGCGGGGCAGCGGCCTCAGCGAGTCGGCGGCGTCCACGACCACGGTCTGCCACAGCCCGGGGGCGACCTCGCGGGTCAGGAGGGATTCCAGCACACCCTCGGGGAAGGCGGACGCGGGGTAGAGGCGCACCCGGAGCCGTCCGTCGGTGTCGCCGCCGCCCTGCCCGGTGGCCTGGCTGAGCTGTTCGACGGACGTGCGCGCGAACTGGGCGGTGTTGTGCGCGATCTGCTCGGGGGCGGCCCCGCTCAGCGCGGCGCGCAGTCCGCTGATGTCGGCGCTGGCGTGGTTGCCGTCGGCCAGCGTGACGACGAGCGTGTCGGCGCCCTGGAAGGCGGCGTCCACCCCGGCCTCGGCGAAGGCCTCCGCCAGGGAGACGGCCACCGTGTCGTCGGGGTCCGGCGCGGAGGGGGCGCCGGTCGGCTCCGCGCCCCCCGTACCGGTGGAGGCCGACCCGGCGGAGGACCCGTCGGCGCCCTGCTCCCGCTCACGCGCGGCACCTGCCATGAAGTCGGCGAAGCGGGCGGCCAGGTCGGTCCGCTGCTCCTGCGCGGCTATGACGGCCTGGTCGAAGGTGTCCCCCATGTCGGCCTCCATGAGGACCGCGCCCCCGAAGTCGAACACGCGCAGGCGGGTCGGCGGCAGGAAGACTGCGCGCAGCCCCTCCCGCTCGCACGCCCGCACCAGGGCCGCGCCGAACTCCTCGCGCGTCCGTTCGGGCTCCAGTTCGCGCGCCTGCTCCAGCCGGGCGCCGAGCCAGTCGGGTATCCGGTCGTGCGCGCGCGGGAAGCGCTCCAGTTCCTGTGCGTAGACGAGCGGGCTGGTCCCGGGCGGCAGGTCGGGCTCGGTGTCGTGGTTGTACTCGACGTTGAACCGGTGCGAGTGGTGGACCGAGAGGACCATGGAGAGCCAGGTGCCCGCGCCCTCCTGGAACCCGGACCGCTTGAGCGTGTCGACCAGGTCGCCGACACCGCCCGGAACCTCCAACTGCCGGACCCGGCCGTCCGCCTCCTGGACGGCGAGCATGTCGGCGCGGTACGCGCCGATCACCCTGGCCAGATAGGTGAGCTGCTGCCAGCCCTCGGGAACGACCGCGACCAGTCGCCCGGCGAGCTCCTGGAGGACCTCGCCCTGTTCGAGGGGGCCGGGAGGTTGGGGAGTCATGTGGGGCTCCGTGTCCGTGTGGGTGCGTTCGGTCGGTTGCGCGCTCCCTTCCTATCGTGCCGGGGGGACGGAGCGTGACCTCGCCCGCACCTGACGCTGTTCGCCGCGTGCCGCCGCCCGTTCGCGCGGTCCGGCGAGCCTCAGTCCGCGAGCGCGTCCAGGTAGACCCAGGCGCCCTCGTGGCGCACGAAGCGGCTGTTCTCGACGAGCGCCTCTTCGCGGGCGCCCTCGCGGTAGGAGGCGCGGAAGGCGACCGTGCCCTCGTTGTGGAACGGGGTGCCTCCTGTGGTGGACAGGATCTCCAGGCGCACCCACTCGGTGCCGGGGTCCGGGTCCAGGCGCCGCGGCCTGGTGCTCGGGTGCCAGGTCCGCAGGAGGTGGTCGCGGTCGCCGACGGCGAAGGCGCTGTAGCGGGAACGCATGAGCTGTTCGGCGGTGGACGCCGCGGCCCGCCCGCTGTGCAGGCGGCCGCAGCAGTCCCGGTAGACCGACGGGCCGCCGCAGGGGCAGGGCGCCCCGGGGTCGGCCTCGGGTCGGGGCGGGGACGTGCGGTGGCGGGGTCTGCGCTGCGACATGCCCTCCATTGTGGCCTCCCGTCCCCGCGGGCGGTGACGACAGGCCCGGAGCCGGGACGGCCCCGGAGCGGGGGACGGCCCCGGAGCCGGGCCGGGCCCCGACCGGCGTCGGCCCCCGGGGACCGCACGCGGGGAAGCCGGGCCCGCGTTCAGGCGCGGCCCGAACCGTCTGAGCCGTCCGATCCGTCGGACAGGGGCTCCCGTGTCAGGTCGGTCGGCGGCGTCACGCTCCGGACGTCCTGTCCGGTGAGGCCGCAGTGCACCTCGGCCGCCACGGACTCGACGGTGTCCACCCCGTACCGCATCCCGTCGTTGTCGTCGGTCAGGACGACGATGTCGTAGTCGCCGACCGGGGTGTCGCGGAAGCCGCCGACGCTGTGCACCCGCCACAGGCCGGTGTCGGTGTGGGGCAGCCAGCCGTTCTTGAGGTGGACCTCGGCGTCGGCCGGTGCTCCCGAGGGCACGCCCCAGCGCTGTTCCCCGATGACGTCGCCCATGAGGCCGAGCGCGAACCCGCGCTCCTCCCCGCCGAGCACGTCGTTGTCGGTGCGCAGCAGGCGGAGCAGGGTGAGCTGGTCGGAGACGGTGATCCCCATCAGCCCGACGTAGCCCTCGGGGTCCGGTTTCGTGGCGTCCATGCCCGCCAGGTCCAGGAACCGCTGGATGCGCTCGGCGCCGACCCGGTTGCGCAGCTCCGTGGCGGCGTCGTTGTCCGAGACGGTGATCATGGCGGTCGCCAGGTCCCTCTCCTCGGCGGTGAGCTCCCGCTCCTCGTCCATGGCGGTGCGCAGCAGCGCGCCGAGGACGACGACCTTGCCGACGCTGGCAGCGTCGAACTCCGCGTCGGGGTCGAGTCCGCAGGTGAGGTCGCCGCCGTGCGCGAAGACCCCCACTGCGACGGCCCCCTCCCGCTCCTCCACCCGCTCTCGGATCCCCTCGTCGAGCCGCCGCGCGACGTCGGGGTGGGACTCGGAGGCGCAGATCGGCTCCTGCGCGGTGCCCGGCGCGGAGGCGTCCGTTGCCGCGACGGCCGGTGCGGAGGCGGCCGACCCGGCGGCGAGCGCGGCGGCGAGGACCACGGCGGCGGAACGGGCCGGGCGTCGGTACCCGGCGGGTGTGCGGTCGGCGGACATGGAAGGGGCCCTCCCTCGTTCGGCGGATCGGGTCGGCGGATCGGGCCGCGGACGGGTCGGCGGACACCCCGGGGACACATGCGAGTGCACGGGGTGATCGACCGGCGCCCTTCGATTCTCGGTGTCCGGGCTCCGCCGCGCGTGAGCGACACGGCGCCTTCCGATCCCGCGAAGCGGTGGCGCGGGGTGGCACGGGCACACGCCTCCGGGGCCGCCGCCCGGCGATGGACGTTCCGCTCTCGCACCCCGCCCCGGCCCCGGTCCCGGTCCCGGCGACTATCCGCACGAGTTCACGCGGAGCGGGCCGCAGGCCCGGTTCGGGGTGCGGGCAGCCGTCGACCGCCTTCCGGAACCGCCGCGGAGATGGTCCGCTCGCTCTGGGAACTGGGCGACACCGCGGCCCCCAACATGGTGCACCTGCTGGAGACGCACGGGATCCGGGTCTTCTCCCTGGACACCGAGCACCGGGAGGTGGACGCCTTCAGCTTCTGGCGCGACGCGGTGCCCTACGTCCTCCTCAACACCGGCAAGAGCGGCGAACGGGGCCGTTTCGGCGCCGCGCACGAACTCGGCCACCTTGTCATGCACGGCCACGAACGGCCCTCCAGCGGCCCCGGGGCCGAACGCGAGGCCAACCAGTTCGCCAGCGCCTTCCTCATGCCCCGCGCCGACGTCGTGGCCCGCATGCCCTCGGGCGCCCAGATCGACCAGGTCATCAAGGCCAAGGCGATCTGACGGGTGTCGGCGATGGCCCTGGCCCACCGGCTCCACGACGTGGGACTGCTCACGGACTGGCAGTACCGCTCCACCTGCCGCCAGCTCGCCGAACTGGGCTACCGCTCGGCCGAACCGGACAACGTCGCCCGCGAGACCTCACAGGTGCTGCGCGAGGTCTTCGCCCTGCTGCGCGGCACCGGCCGCACCCCGGCCTCGGTGACCGCCGCGCTCCACATTCCCCTCTCCGAGCTGCACGCGCTGATGTTCGGGCTCTCCATCGCCGCCCGCACCGGCGCGGGGTCGGGAACGGCGGCCCCCGCCGACAGGCCCGTGCTCCGGGTCGTCCCCGGCGCGCG
This sequence comes from Nocardiopsis sp. RV163, assembly GCF_001029525.1. NCBI lineage: Bacteria > Bacillati > Actinomycetota > Actinomycetes > Streptosporangiales > Nocardiopsidaceae > Nocardiopsis > Nocardiopsis sp. RV163. The sequence goes on from NZ_LEKI01000013.1 coordinate 33,717, forward strand.
GCGGTAGAGGCGTGGCCGCGACCCCGCCCCCGCCGTGATCTTGTACTTATAGCGAGTCTCGACGGTCGAGACTCGCTATAAGTACAAGATCACCACAGGTCAGAACCCCTGCGTCACACCAGCAACGATTCCGGCCAGTACGGATCCGGTACCTCCCGGCCGACGCTCACAGTCCGGCCGCTCACAGCTCGATCACGGTCTTGACGTCGTCACCGCCGGGCTCGAACGCCTCGTGCGCGCGCTCCAGCGGCAGCCGCCGGGTGATCACCCGCTCCAGCCAGGCGTGGTCGGCCCGCGCCAGCACCCGCGCGGCCATCTCGTAGTGGCGCGGGTTGGCGTTGACCGACCCGAAGAGCACGTCGTTCTCCAGGACCAGCCGGCGGTTGATCTCCCCGGCGTCGACGTCGATCGTGCGGCCGCCCGACGAGAGGCCGGTGAGGCACACGATCCCGTAGGCCGCGTTGTGGGCCATCGCGTCGAGGACGACACCGGAGGCGCCGGTGGCCTCGATGACCACGTCCGGCGCACCCGTGGCCGCGACCTCGGCGACGCCCCCGGTGTGGTAGGTCGCCCCGAGGGCGGCCACCAGCTCGGGCTTGACCCCGTGCTCCACCCGGTCCAGCACGTGCACGTCCAGACCGCGCTGGACACCGATCATGGCGGCGAGCAGACCGATCGGCCCGGCGCCGGTGACGAGCAGACGGCGCGGATCGAACCAGGCGCGTCCGCCGATCCGGTCGATCTGGTCCCAGGCCTTGGCCACGACCGTGGTCGGCTCCAGCAGCACGCCCACGCGCTCCAGCGACGGGTCGAGCCGGACCGCGTAGTCGGCCTCCACCGTCCACTGCTGGGAGCCGTAGCCGTGGAGCTGCTTGATGCCGCGCTCGGTGAACCGGCCGTTGCGGCACATGTCGAACTCCCCGTGCGCACAGGCCCCGCACGGCACGGGATCGGGCCTGCGCACCACCCCCACCACCAGATCACCCGCGGAGAAGCCGCTGTCGTCGGGGGCCTCGCGCACCCGGCCCAGCGACTCGTGCCCCAGGACCAGGCGCTCGTGGCCGGGCGGCGCCTCGCCGTGCTCGGCGGCCGCGATCTCGCGGTCGGTGCCGCAGACCCCCAGCGCGATGCCGTCGACGAGCAGGTCCCCCTCGCCCGGCACGGGCTCCTCCACCTCGCCGACCCGCACCGAACCCGCCTGCGACGGCACCACTGTCAGAGCACGCATGGCTCTCCCCCTCAACTGACACACGTGTCGGCCCCGGCCCCGTGTACCGAGGCGCACCCGCAACGCCGGTCCGGGGCCGGGGACGGTCTCCGGCGCCCGCCCCCGCTCCCCGGGAGTTCTGCCAAGCGGCTACCCGGACACCGCTCCCGGCACACGAGGCGGGGCGCGAACGCGCCGGGGCAGGGGCGGGGCCGGGCGCGAACGCGCCGGGGCGCGAGCCAGGCCGAACGCCGACAAGCCGGGGCGTGAACGGACCGAGGCCCCTGCCGCACCGCTCCTGTGGTGTACTGGCCGACTGGACAGGACACGACCGGAAGGGGCGCGAGGTGCTGCTGGGTTCGGGCGCGGGCGAGGGGACCGCGGTGAGCGCCGGCGGGGCGGGACTGGACCGCGAGGGGCTGTGGTCGGCCGCGGCCGCCGTGGCCGAACGGGTGGCGGGGGCGGACGCCGTCGCCGTGCACGGCGAGGCCTCGCTGTCCACGGTCGTCGCGGTGGTCGGCGGCCTGCTGGCCGGGGTGCCCGTGGTCCCGGTCCCAGCGGACTCGGGGACCGCCGAGCGCCGCCACATCGTGCGCGACTCCGGCGCCGCGCTGTGGCTGGGCGCCCCCAGGGAGGACGTCGACCTGCCCGTCGTCCCCGTCGACCCGGCCGAGCGCTCCTCGTTCACGCTCCCCGAACCGCCGCCCGACTCCACGGCGCTGGTCATGTACACCTCCGGGACCACCGGACCGCCCAAGGGCGCACTCGTCCCGCGCCGCGCCGTGGCCGCCGACCTGGACGCGCTCGCCGACGCCTGGGACTGGACGCCCGACGACGTGCTGGTGCACGGTCTGCCGCTGTTCCACGTGCACGGCCTGGTCCTGGGCGTGCTGGGGGCCCTGCGCGTGGGCAGCCCGCTGCTGCACACCGTCCGCCCCACCCCCGACGCCTACGCCGAGGCGGCCCGGGGGGCTCGGCGCGGAACCCTGTTCTTCGGCGTGCCGACCGTGTGGTCGCGGATCGCCCGCGACCCCGGCAGCGCACGCGCACTGTCCGGGGCGCGGCTGCTGGTCTCGGGCAGCGCCCCGCTGCCCGGCACGGTGGCCGACGGCCTGCGGGGGGCGTGCGGCCACAGCCCCGTGGAGCGGTACGGGATGACCGAGACGCTGATCACCGTGGCGGCGCGCGCCGACGCGCCCCGGCGCACCGGCTGGGTCGGGACGGCGCTGCCGGGTCTGCAGACGCGGCTGCGCGGCGAGAACGGTGAGCCCGTCGCCTCCGACGGCGAGAGCGTCGGTGAGCTCCAGGTCCGAGGCGCCACCCTGTTCGGGGGCTACCTGGGGCTGCCGGAGGCCACGGCCGCGGCGTGGACCGGGGACGGCTGGTTCCGCACCGGCGACGCGGCGGTCCGCGACGGGGACGGCTGGCACCGGATCGTGGGCCGGATGTCGGTGGACATGATCAAGACCGGCGGCTACCGGGTCGGCGCGGGCGAGGTCGAGGCGGTGCTGCTCGGGCATCCCGGGGTGGCGGAAGCCGCCGTGGTGGGCGAGGCCGACGACGACCTCGGCCAGCGGATCGTGGCCTACCTGGTGGGCGAGGGCATCTCCCCCGAGGCGGTCATCGGCTTCGTGGCCGAGCGCCTGTCGGTGCACAAGCGCCCGCGCGAGGTGCGCGTGGTGGACACGCTGCCGCGCAACGCGATGGGCAAGATCCAGAAGAAGCTGCTGGGCGACGCGCCCGCCTGAGCGTAGGCGGGGCGGCGGCCCGCGCGCCGGGTCGGGTGCGGGGTAACGCGGATGTGATCGTGGGCTGTCCGACCATAGGCACCTCTCCCCCGCCGGAGCGCTTGATCAAGCGGCACTTTTACGACGTAGATCACAAAAAAGACATTCCACTCCCCCTGGCGCGCGACGAGGCGGTTCCGCCGGGGGGCGCCGGACAGGGGCGGAGCCGGGTTAGGCGCACCTTTGTTGGAATCATTCCAGAAAAGTGATTCAATGAGCCCATGCACCAGACGGAGACCGAGGCCCTCCTCCGGGGGGCTTCGCTACGCGTGACCCGACCCCGGGTAGCGGTCCTGGAGGCGGTCGGGACTCATCCGCACGCCGACGCCAGCACCGTGCTCCAGGCGGTCCGCGGCCAGCTCGGTGCGGTGTCCACACAAGCGGTGTACGACGTGCTCAAGGCTCTGACGGACGTCGGACTCGTCAGGCGGATCGAACCGGAGGGGTCGCCCGCGCGCTACGAGCGCAGGGTGGGCGACAACCACCACCACGTGGTCTGCCGCGACTGCGGCACGATCGCGGACGTGGACTGCGCCACCGGAGCCGCGCCCTGCATGACGGGTTCACAGGACCACGGTTTCGCCATAGACGAGGTCGAGGTCACCTACTGGGGCGTCTGCCCCGACTGCCAGAAGGCCTGACACACGCCCGGTGCCCTGACCGCGGCACCGAAAGATCCCACCTTAGGACCGAGGAATTCATGTCTCAGGACAACACGAAGCCGCTGACCACGGCCACCGGCGCCCCGGTAGCCGACAACCAGAACAGCCTCACCGCCGGACCGCGCGGCCCGATGCTGCTTCAGGACCTGTGGTTCCTGGAGAAGCTCGCGCACTTCGACCGCGAGGTCATCCCCGAGCGTCGGATGCACGCCAAGGGCTCCGGAGCCTTCGGTACCTTCACGGTCACCCAGGACATCACCCGGTACAGCAAGGCCGCGATCTTCTCCGAGGTCGGCAAGCAGACCGAGATGTTCGCCCGCTTCTCCACCGTCGCCGGTGAGCGCGGCGCCGCCGACGCCGAGCGCGACATCCGCGGCTTCGCCCTGCGCTTCTACACCGAGGAGGGCAACTGGGACGTCGTCGGCAACAACACCCCGGTCTTCTTCTTCCGCGACCCGCTGAAGTTCCCCGACCTCAACCGCGCCGTCAAGCGCGACCCGCGCACCAACATGCGCTCGGCCGAGAACAACTGGGACTTCTGGACCAACCTCCCCGAGGCCCTGCACCAGGTCACCATCGTGATGTCGGACCGCGGCATCCCCGACGGCTACCGCCACATGCACGGCTTCGGCTCGCACACCTTCTCGTTCATCAACGAGGCGGGCGAGCGCTTCTGGGCCAAGTTCCACTTCCGGACCCAGCAGGGCATCAAGAACCTCACGGACCAGGAGGCCGCCCAGGTCGTGGCCGGGGACCGCGAGTCCGCGCAGCGCGACCTGTTCGAGGCCATCGAGCGGGGCGAGAACCCCAAGTGGACCTTCTACGTCCAGATCATGCCCGAGGCCGAGGCGGCGGACTACCGCTTCCACCCCTTCGACCTGACCAAGGTCTGGTCCAAGAAGGACTACCCGCTCATCGAGGTCGGCGAGTTCGAGCTCAACCGCAACCCGGAGAACTACTTCGCGGACGTGGAGCAGGCCGCCTTCACCCCGGCCAACCTGGTCCCGGGCATCAGCTTCTCGCCCGACCGCATGCTCCAGGGCCGCCTGTTCTCCTACGGTGACGCCGCCCGCTACCGCCTGGGCGTCAACCACCACCAGATCCCGGTGAACTACCCGCGCGGCGCCAAGCTGGTCAACACCTACCACCGCGACGGCACGATGCGCGTGGACGGCAACCAGGGCGGCGTGCCCGGCATCGAGCCCAACTCCTACGGCCGCTGGCAGGAGCAGCCCTCCTACGCCGAGCCGTCGCAGGCCATCGGCTCGACCGCGGACCGGTTCGACTACCGCGAGGACGACGACAACTACTTCGAGCAGCCGGGCAACCTGTTCCGCCTGATGAACGCGGACGAGCAGCAGCGCCTGTTCGAGAACACCGCGCGCGCCATCGACGGCGCCTCCCAGGCCACCGTCGAGCGCCACATCGGCAACTGCACCAAGGCCGACCCGGCCTACGGCGAGGGCGTGCGCAAGGCGATCGAGGCCCTCCAGGCGGGCAAGACCTCCGCGACCGACCCCAACTCGGACGCCGTCTGAGCAACGCCCGAAGCCCTGACCGGGGCGAGGGCTTGAGGACCCCGGATCCGGGTCCGATCCACCGAGCCGACGCGGCCCCGACCGCGTCGGCTCGGCCCGTTTCGGGACCCGGATCCCCGGAGGGCGCCGGGCGCCGTCGGGCCCGGGGGCCGCAACGGCGCGGCCCCCGGATCGGGATCAGCGGATCAGGGCAGCAGGTGGGAGCGGCCGAACATCTCGGCCGCGGCGCGGGCGCTCGGCGTGCCCGCGTCGAGGTCGGCGCCCGCGGCGACGAGCAGCGCCACGATGCCCTCCTCCCCCTTGAACAGGGCGCCGGCCACGGGAGTCTGGTCCCGGTCGTTGCGCAGGTCCACGTCGGCGCCGCGGTCCACGAGTGCGCGGACCACGGCCTCCCGGCCGTGGTAGGAGGCGAGCATCACCAGGGTGTTGCCCTGCTGGTCGCGGGTGTCCACGGGAAGGCCGTGGTCGAGGAACTCCAGCAGCTCCTCCGTGCGCCCCTCCCGGGCGAGGTCCATGGCCAGGGCGACGACCCGGCCCGTCTGCTCTGCGGAGAGTTCGTTCATGGGTCCCATGCTAGGCATCCGCGCCCGGCCGGACGCGCACACGCGGCCGCGGCGGGGCCCCGGCGAGCCCGGGGCGGAGCGGTGCCGCGGCCGGACCGGGGGCGCGCGGGAGTGGCTGAGGACGCAAATCCCTGCCCGGAAACCCCTGTGGCGCAAGGGTTTCGTGGTTGCGGCGGCGCCCACCGGGCCAGCACAATCGCAGCGCGACACCCACTTCCCCGAGAGGACGCCATGACCGCCACTCCCCCCGTCGACACGTCGGTCCCCCACTCCGCACGCGTGTGGAACTACTGGCTGGAGGGCAAGGACAACTACCCCGTCGACCGGGAGCTGGGCCGGCGGATCGCGCAGGCCTTCCCCGAGATCGTGGAGGTCGCCCGCGCCGACCGGCAGTTCCTCGTCCGCTCGGTCACGCACCTGGTCGAGGAGGAGGGCGTCCGCCAGTTCCTGGACATCGGCACAGGCCTGCCCACCGCCAACAACACCCACGAGGCCGCCCAGGCCGCCGCGCCCGAGTGCAAGGTGGTCTACGTCGACAACGACCCCCTGGTGCTGACCCACGCCCGCGCCCTGCTCACCAGCAGCCCCGAGGGCTCGACGGAGTACGTCGACGCCGACCTGACCGAACCCGGACCCCTCCTGGAGCGGGCCCGCCGGTACCTGGACTTCTCCCAGCCGATCGGGTTGACGTTCATGGGCACCCTGGGCCACTTCCCGGCGGACGAGAGCACCTACGCCCTGGCCCGCGCCTACGTGGACGCGCTGCCGTCGGGCAGTTTCCTGGCCCTGTGCGACAGCACGAGCACGAGCCCGCAGATCGTCGAGGCGGCCGAGGCGTGGAACGAGGGCGCGGGCCAGCCCATCCACCTGCGCACCGCCGAGGAGATCGAGCGCTTCTTCGACGGTCTGGAGCTGCTGGAGCCCGGCGTGGTCTCGGCGCCCCTGTGGCGTCCGCTGCCCAGCGAGCTGGGCGGGCCCGAGGAGGTCGCCCAGTACGGCGGCGTGGCGCGCAAGCCCTGACCGCGGGCGCGTGCGCGGGGGCGCCGGACCCGTCTCCCCGAAGAATCCGGGATCCGCCCCGATCAGGCCTGTGGACAACACGATCCGGCCGTGTCCGCGCGCGCATACTCGGAGCATGCTCTCCTCACACGCCTCCGCCCTGCTGTCCGCCCTCCTCGACGACCTGCCCGGCGCCAAGCACCTCCTGACCCTGCACACCCGGCACGCGCTGGCCACGTCCGTCGAACGCCGGGAGGAGGGCTTCGACGTCGAGCATCCGGCGGTGGTGGAGCGGCTGTGCGCGACCCTCACCGGCGGTGGCCACGCGGCGGTGGTGCTGCGCAGCCCCACCGACCGGATCTCCCACACGCTCCCCGGCGGGGCGGACGTCCCCGTCACCCTGGTGCGCGGCTGGACGGTCGCCGACCGGACCCTGGTGCCCCTCGACGAGGCGCGGATGTTCGACGCCCACTGCACCGACTCCGCGTCGGGAGAGCCCGTCCCGCCGGAGCCGGGCGTGGTGTACACGGACGCGCCCCCGGTCGACCTCACCCTCTTCCACGGCACGTGAAAGCCCCCGGCGCCGCGCGGTGCGGCGCCGGGGCCCCTCACGTGCCGCCCGTGGCGGTGCGGCCCCGGCCGCCGCGCCACGGGCGGATGCCGGAGGCGTCCGGGGTCAGTTCGCGTTGCAGGAGACCGTCGGCCAGGTCCGGTTGCCGTTGTGGTTGATCGTCACGCCCCAGTTGTTGCCGTTGCCGTTGGGCCTGGCGGTCAGCACCTGGGAGCTGGGGTAGTCGGCGCCGACGTTCCACGTCGCGCTGATCCTGGCCGGGGACGGCACGTTCATCGTCACGGTCCAGTCGTTCGAACCGCTGACCGCGACGTTGAGGTTGTAACGGTCGCTCCACTGCTGTCCCGCGGACAGGGTAGCGGTGCAGCCGCCGCCACCGGGGTCGCCGCCACCGCCGTCATCGCCACCGCCGCCGGAGCCCAAGGTGATGTTGGAGCTCCCGCTGCTCTGGTAGCCCTCCGTGGCCATGATCATGTAGTCGTGGTTGCCCAGGTTCATTCCGGCGCGGGCCCAGGCGTCGAAGTGGTTCCCGGAGGTGATGGTTCCGCCCGTGCGCCTGGACTGGCGCACGCTCCAGTACTGGGGGAAGGTCTGGGTGCCGTCGATGGAGGGGGCGTCGTAGCGCATCGTCCGGTAGATGTCGTACGTGCCCCCGTCGCTGGTGACCGTGCCCATGTACGTTCCGGTGGGCCGGTAGGTGCCCCAGTTGTCGACGATGTAGTACTCCACGAGCGGGTTCCTCGTCCACCCGTAGAGCGTCAGGTAGGAGTTCCCGGACGGGTTGAAGCTGCCCGAGTAGGTCACCGCCCTGCGACCGCCGGTGGGCCAGCCCTTACCGGCGACGAAGTTGCCGGTGTTGCGCCATGAGGTGGTGTAGTTGCCGCCGGAGCCCAGCTCCATGGAGACGGTCCCCTGGCTGTCGGTCCAGAAGGAGTAGAAGTAGCCGTTGTGGGTGCCGGTCTGGTTGGTGGTGATGGCCGCGCTGGCGGTGCCGGGCAGCAGCGCCAGGGTCGTGACCATCGCGACCGCGACGGCGCAGACCCGGCCGAGGAGCGTTCTGGCGCGGCCGTCCCCGCGGCGCCGCGGGGGTGCGGGGGAAGGGTTCATGGGTGCTTCCTCCTCGTGGATGGGGGGTCAGGAGGCGTGCGGAGGACCGGATCGGGGGTGGTCCGATCCGACGGGGACCGTGATCCCCGTCACAGGGCAAGTGTCCGTCCGGCTCTGTTGCGTTGTCAATAAATTCCGGAATATTCCGGACAACTTGACGGGGGACTCTCCTGGAGCACGGCATCCGCACTGCTCAACGGCATGGGGATATCACGCGACCGCGACCGGACGCCCTTACTTCCGGAAGCCTTCCGGATCGCGGCGGACGGGGTGCCGCCGTCCCACGGGCGCGCCGAAAGCCCGGCCCGCGTGGACAACGCCTTCCCGCGCGGGCCGCGACAACGCGCTCCGGCCTCCCTCCCGGGCACGGGCCCGTGCCATGCTGGGAGTCATGGAGGTCAACGAACCGCGGCTGGAGATCGAGTACTGCACCCGGTGCCGGTGGCTCCCGCGGGCCACCTGGATGGCGCAGGAGCTGCTGACCACGTTCGAGGCCGAACTCGGCGAGGTCGCGCTCGTCCCGGGCACCGACGGCGTGTTCGAGGTGCGTCTGGACGGGGAGAGCGTGTGGTCGCGCCGGACGGACGCGGCCTTCACCGACGCCGCCGAGCTCAAGCGCCTCATCCGGGACCGGATCGCCCCCGAGCACCACTTGGGGCACTCCGAGCTGCCCTCGGGCGGCTAGGGCCGGGGCCAGGCCGGTTCGCGCCGGGCGCGAACAGACCCCTTCAGGAGCGCCGCGGGACCGGGGTCGGGCGACGGCCCCTGCCCGCCCCGGACGGTTCAGGAGCGCCGGAACGGTCGGCGGCGCCGGTCCCGGCGTCCTGAACGGGCACGTCCCCGGGGCGCCCACGGCAGCCACGGCTCGCGCGGCGGGTGGGCGACCCGCGTCTGTTCGTCCTCTCCGGCCAGCGCCCGTTCGGCTCCCTCGGGTTCGAGCCCGGCGAACAGCATGATGTCGGTGGCGACCATCCGGACGTACAGGTGGGCCGCCCCGGTCACGGGGTCCTCCAGCGCGTCGTCGTCGAAGGGCCCGACCAGGGCGAGCACCCGGTCGACCGCCCGCTGGCGCGCCGCGCGGTCTCCCAGGCCCTCGGCCAGCACGTCGAGCACGGAGGCCATCTCGCACACCACCGGCGCCAGGCGCCGGCGCTCGCCGGTCTCCGTGGCGGCGGTGGTCCGCGCGAGGGACAGGCAGCTCTCCCCGAGGATGATGAGCCGGTCGATCCGCTCGTCCTCGTACCGCAACGGCTCGGGGTCGGTCCACCGCGCCCTGGACCAGCGCACCGCTCGGTGGCTGTTCTCGCGTGCGCGGCTGAGGTCGGCCATGGGCCTGCTCAGGGCGCCCAGGCGGTCCACCGTCCACAGGGAGGGGTCCTCGTCCGCACCCAGCGCGCGGCCGGTCGCGCCGAGCAGGCGGACCATCTCGGCCAGCGCGGCCGCCTCGGCCCGGCGCAGCCGCGAGACCACCCGGGCGGGGAACAGGAGCTGGCTCACCACGAGCGCCACACCAGCTCCGATGAGGGCGTCGGTGAGCCTGCCGGTCCCGGCGAAGGCCACGGTGAGGATCGCACCGGCCGCAGCCTGGGCGATCACGAGCCTGGCGGCGCCGAAGGCGACGGCGACCGCCATCGCCGCGCAGGTGGCGGCGGCCAGGGCCCCGTAACCCCCGCCGGTGACGGCCAGGGACAGTTCACCGACGACGATGCCGATGACCACGCCGAGCAGCATCCGCACGGCGTTGGTCCCACGCTCCCCGCCCGCGGCGTTGAGCGCGATGACCGCGGCGATCGGCGCGAAGAAGGGGGAGTGGTCGCTGACGAGGCCGCCCGCGATGATCCACGCCGCGGTCGCGGCGACCGTGGCCTGCACCACCGATCCCCCGTCCGCGGACAGGCGGTCCAGCGCGGCCGACCCCGCGCGGGCCGCCGACCGCACTCCGGCGCGGACGACGCCGCTCAGAGACCGCATGCCCCTCCCGACGCCTCCGGGTCCGGCGGGCTCCGCACGCCCGCGTGGACACAGCCACTGCCGCCACAGCTACCCATGAGGATCACATGATCACCCTGCGAAACAAAAGCCCCGCGCGTCACTTGGGCAGGAGCCGACCGCACCGCTCCCCTCCCAGCGGCACGGGCACCCCGCCGGGGCCCACGGAGCCCGCGCGGGAAACGGCCGGCCCCGGGCGGCGAACCGGCCCGCCGATGGCGCGCACCCCTGGCCGAGCGGGCACATGTTACGTACGCTTACTCTCAGTGAGGGAAACCGCGCCTCCTCCGGACACCGCTCACCGGACGCCCCCGCCCTCGCCCGCAACCACCCCTGCCACCGGGAGAGACGTGAGCAAGAGGATCGGTATCGTCGGCGCCGGGACGGCGGGCCTGCACCTGGGCCTGCACCTGCTGCGGCACGGTGTGGAGGTCACCCTCTTCACCGAGCGCTCACCGGACGAACAGCGGCGGTCGAAGGTGCTCAACACCGTCGCCCACCACTCCGTGACCGTGGAGCGCGAGCGCGCTCTGGGCGTGGACCACTGGCCGGCGCGGGAGTTCGGCTACCCCGGGCACGAGTACCGGGTGGGCCCCGGTCCGGAGCCCACCGCCTTCCGGGGCCGCTTCAGCGCGCCCAGCCGGGCCGTGGACTACCGGATCTACCAGCCCCGGCTGACCGAGGACTTCGCCGAACGCGGCGGGGAGCTCGTGATCGGCCGCCTCTCCCCCGACGACCTGCCCTCCCTGGCCTCCCGGTTCGACCTGGTCGTGGTGTGCACCGGACGCGGCCCGTTCGCGGAGGTGTTCGGGCGCGATCCCGCGCACCCGGCCCCCGCCCGCCCCGGCAGGGCGCTGTGCGCCGGTCTGTTCACCGGCGTCGCCCAGCGGCCCGTCCCCCAGGTGACCTTCCACGTCTCCCCGGGCGCGGGCGAGATGATCGAGTTCCCCACCTGGACCGACGGCGGGCTCGTCATGGCCCTGGTCATCGAGAACCACCGCGGGTCCGCCCTGGAGGCCCTGGCGGCCACCCCCTACGAGGAGGGCCCCGGGGCTTTCCGCGACCTCGCCCTGGAGCTGCTGCGCGAGCACTACCCGGACTGCTTCGAACGGATCGACCCGGCGGAGTTCGGCCCGCTGGACGGGCCGCGCGGCATCCTCCAGGGCGCGGTGACCCCCGTGGTGCGCCGCACGCACACGGTGCTGGACGACGGCACCGTCGTGCTCGCCCTCGGCGACGCGCACGTCACCGTGGACCCCCTGCTCGGCCAGGGAGCCAACACCGCCTCCCACTCCGCGTGGGTGCTCGCCGAGGAGATCGTCCGCCAGGACGTCCTGGACCGCCGCTTCGTCGAGCACGTGGACATGCGCCGGCAGGACCGCGTCCTGTCGGCGTTTCGCACCACCAACCTGTTCATGGAGAACCTGGAGACCCTGCCCGCGGACTTCGTGGAGTTCCTCGGGGAACTGGGCCGCAGCCCCTCCCTGACCGACGAGTTCACCGAGTGGTTCAACTACCCCGAGCGCTTCTGGGACGACCTGGCCGACCCCCGGCGCACCGCGGCCTGGATCGCCCGGCACTCCCCCGCGTGATGAGGGGCGGCTCCGGCGCCACCCGGCCTTCGCACCGGTTACCGTCGGGGCATGGTGATCCCGAGCGACGAAGAGATCCGCGCGCTGCACGAGGGGTACGCGCCCACGCGTGAGGCGTTCGACCTCGTCCACACCCACTGCGAGATCGTGTGCGCGGTCGCCGAGCAACTGCTCGACCGCTCCGGCCCCGCGCTGGACCGCGCCCTGGTCCGGGCGGGGTGCCTGCTGCACGACATCGGGGTCTACCGGCTGTACGACTCCTCCGGTCGGCTCGACCACGCGCGCTACGTGAGCCACGGGGTGCTCGGCCACGAGATCCTCGCCGGGGAGGGGCTGCCCGAGGCGCTGTGCCGCTTCTGCTCACACCACACCGGGGTGGGGCTGACCCGGCAGGACATCCGCGACCAGGGGCTTCCCGTTCCGGAGGGGGACTACGTGGCCGAGTCCGCCGAGGAGGAGCTGGTGATGTACGCGGACAAGTTCCACAGCAAGCGCAACCCGCCGGTGTTCTTCTCCGCCGACTCCTACGCAGCATCCGTCGCCCGCTTCGGCGAGGACAAGGTGACCCGCTTCAAGGAGCTGCGCACGCGCTTCGGGGTCCCCGATCTGTCCCCGCTCGTGGCCGCCCACGGCCACGCCCTGCTTTGAACCGGGCCTGTCGGCCGACAGGGCGGACGAGGCGCCCGTTCACGGACCGGCGCCCGCGAACGGGCACCCCCTTACCGGGCGCTGTCGCCCGAGGACCGGCGTGAGACCGGCGGGGAGAGCCGCACGACATTTATTTGACAAGGAAGAAACTTCCCTAGGATGGTGTTGTTGGGGCAGAGCGGCCCCGACCTCCGAGGCACGGCAGACCCCTCGGACCTACTGACTGGGAGACCACCATGTCCGACGCGACCGAGTCGACGACGCAGGCGTCGTCCGCGGACGAGCGCAACCTGAGCGACGACACGGGCATGGACGCCGTGACCCTGCGCGTGGGCGACCTGGAGTCGATGACCTCCTACTACGCGAACGCGCTCGCCCTGGAACCCGTCGAGGAACGGGCGCACGGCCGGGAGGTGCACCGCGTGCTCGGCCGAGGCCGGACCCCCATGGTCCGGCTGGTCTCCACCCCGGGACTGCCCGCCGTCGACCCGCGCCAGGCCGGGCTGTTCCACACCGCGTTCCTGTTCGAGACCCCGGCGACGCTCGCCGCGACCGTCTACCGAGCGGCGCAGGAGCCGCGCAGCCGGTTCGCGGGCTCCTCAGACCACCTGGTCAGCGAGGCCTTCTACTTCACCGACCCCGAGGGCAACGGCATCGAGCTCTACACCGACCGGGACCGGTCGGCCTGGAGATACGACCAGGGTCGGCTGCGGATGGGCACGCTGCACCTGGACCCCAACGACTACCTGCGCACGCACCTCGACGAGGCGGTCGTCGCCGAGGGGCCGCACCGGGCGGGCAAGGTCGGACACGTGCACCTGCAGGTCGGCGACATCGGGACCGCCAGGGCCTTCTACGTCGACGCGATCGGGTTCGAGACCACGGTCGACACCTACCCCGGCGCGCTGTTCGCCTCGGCGGGCGGCTACCACCACCACGTCGCGATGAACACCTGGCAGAGCGCGGGCGCGGGTCCGCGCGCCGCGAGCCTGGGGCTGGGCGACGTGGCGATCACCGTGCCCGCGCGGCAGGACCTCGACGCGCTCGTCGCGCGCCTGAGGGAGCACGGGCTGGACCACGCCGACACCGGCAGATCGGTGGTGCTCCGCGACCCGTGGGACACACAGGTGACGGTCGCCCTTCCCGGTACCAGCGCCGAGGAGCTCCTGGACCGCTGACCGCGCGTGGCCGCCCGGCGGGGCCGGACCGGGGACCTGTCCCTGGTCCGGATCAGGCCCGGACCAGGGAAGCCGGGGTCGGCGGGGCGGCGATCAGCTCCTCGGGGGCGGTCAGGTACCAGGCCTCCAGGGTGAGCTCGCTGAGCTCGTCCAGGTCGATCCCGTCGAGGTGGACGACCACCCAGCCGAACCCGCCCGCGGTGAACTGCACCTCGAACACCTCGGGCCGCTCGGCCACCAGCGCGGTCTGCTCCAGCAGGGTCTGCTTCAGCCCCACGGTGGCGGTGCGCGGCCACAGGTAGCCGAAGGGCCTGCCGCGCACGCGGAACGTCGTGTACTGGTCCGAGTCCTTGGACTCGCACTCCGGTAGCGCGCTCACCAACCGCACGAAACGCTCGATCTCCACACCCATGGGAGGAGCCAACCACACTCCGCCGACAGGTCGGCACACGACGGGTGGCCACCGGTCGGCGCAGGGGCCGGGCCCTGCGCCGACGAGCCCCGCGCGGGCGGAAGAAGCCGCAGTTCAGGCCAGCGCCGCGACCACCGCCCGCTCGTCGCCCCACCGGGCGAGAAGCCGCACGCTCCCCTCGGGCTCACCGTCCAGGACCCGCTGGACCAGCACCCGCCCGCCCCGTGAGGAGCCGGTGCCGGGCTCCCTGGAGACCACGACCTGCTGGGGCCTGTTCTCCAGGCGGCGGCCCTCCTCCCAGACCTCCAGCTCCGCCTGCTCCTGCCCGCCCTCCAGCGCCCGCCGGAAGCAGGCGAGGGACACCTCGTCCTCGGTGCCGTCGTAGACCCAGCGCGTTCCCAGGACCGAGTGCTCCAGTGTGCCGACGAGGTGGTCCCCGTGCCCGGGCAGGGGCGCGCCCCGGTAGGTCAGCGGCAGGTGGAGCAGACGGTCCCCGCGCCGGACCAGGAACACCTCCACCCCGACCTCGCCTTCCGGGTCGTCGAACCGGTAAGCGCCGAGGATCTCGCCGGGCCCCTGGCCGGCCCACGGCTGACCGTCCAGCCAGGCGCCGATCAGCTCGGGTTTGCCCGGTGTGAGAGTGGCCTTGTAGATGATCGCCATGGGCCCAGTATCCGGCACGGGGGTTCCGGACGAGGCGTCAGAGCCCGGAACGGCCTGTCAGGGGCAGACGGACCGACTGACCCACGGCGAAGCGGCGAAACTCCATGTCACTGATTCTCCCGCGACAGGAAGAAGGACAGTCCGAGGGAAGACCTGTGCGGCAATTCCCGGTTTCCACAGAACTCAATCCTCTTCACTCAATTTTGGCCGGTATGAGACATTGCGCGCGCTGAACAGCTCCGCCCGGGTATCCCTCCGTTGAGATACAGCTCTGTGGAGGCGACAGCGTGCCCGACGACGACCGGCACACCCGTGACCGAGTGCGCACCCTCGACCCCCTGTGCGGCGAGATCAGGGGTTTGGCCGCTCGCATTCGCGCGGAAGCCCGGGAACCCCGGCAGAGGGAACTTCCCCTTGACACCGCCAGAGTCAGGGCCAGGAAGACTCTCAAGCAGATCACCGACAAACTCGGTGAGCCCGATCTGTGTAAGGCCGCGAAGCAAGCCAAGGCGCAGGCCGAGCGGATACGCGAAAAAGGACCTCATTCCGTGGACCTGTGTGCGGGGACTCGTGCCTCAGGAATGCAGGCGCTACTCGACCAGGCAGTCAGTGTCGTCCTCTCCAGCGAGGACCCCGCCGATTTGATGGACATGGAGGCCGGGGAGCTCGCCGCAATGGTCGGTGAGCACTTCGTCCTCGGCGCTTTGAGGCGCTACGGCCTGGACCGCCTCGCCCCCTTCGGCGAGGAAGGGACCCTTGGCGCCGAAGACGCCTTGGACTTCCTCGAACTGGCCGACCTGACCTTCAGCACGGCGATCCTCCGTGCCCTGGTCCAACCCTTCCTCCGCTGACCCCCCGAGGAGTTCCCGTGTCCGGTGCAAGGACCACATGCGTCACCTTCTGCCCCAGCAGCGGCCCTGAGCCAGGAAAGACCAGGGTGTTCGACCAGGGTGACGCCCTCACCGCGACGATCCCCAAGCTCGTCGGTTCCCGCCTGGACGAGAACAGCCTCGCGGCCGACTTGTGGTGGATCGCGGCCTCGTGCATGGCCGTCGACCGCAACCTCAGACGCCCTGCTCGTCACAAGTGGCGCAGCGGGCAGGAGTGGTCGCGCACGATCGGAGTTTCCATCCCCGTGCAGAACCCCGAATGGTGGACCGCGCACGCCTCCCGTGTCGCGGACCTGCTGGAATGGCTGACGGCGGACACCTGGAAACTGGATTTCCTTCGGGGGGACACCCTCGGATTCCGGTCCGAGGATCTGGGCATCGACGCGTCAGAGCTGGCCGGGGAGGCCGCGCTCTTCTCGGGCGGGCTGGACTCGGTCAGCGGCATGATCGATGACCTTCGCTCGTCCGGTGACCGGCTGACAGCGGTGTCGGTCAGCACCAACAGCCGGATGCGTAGCCTCCAGCAGCGCATCTTCCACGGGCTGCGCCGCCCACTCCCCAGGCTGTGCGCCCAGTTGTCCTTCACCCTCCAGGTACACATGGACAACCCCGAGGACACCGTGCGCACACGCGGATTCGTGTTCCTGGCCGCAGGGGTCGTCTCGGCCATCGCCCTGAAGAGGGACTCGCTTCGCCTGTACGAGAACGGCCCCGGCGCACTCAACCTCGCGCTCTCCCGCGGCCAGGTCGGCGCGCAGACGGCGCGTGCCGTCCACCCCAAGACGCTTTTGTATATGGAGCGCCTCGCCGAGGACATCACCGGCGCTCCCTTCCGTGTCGAGAACCGGTGCTTTCGCTTGACCAAGGCCGAGATGGTGCAGCGGGTACCCGCCGGAGACGAATACGACAGGGTGCTGGAGGCGACGATCTCCTGCGACACCGGGTTCGCCCACCACGGCAGCGATGGCAGCACGCACCCGCACTGCGGCGGCTGCACCTCATGCTTGCTACGCCGACAGGCACTGGCGGCGGCCGGACGCGGCGTCCCCACGCCCCAACGGCCCACTCCACAACGCAAGCTGGAGCACCGCCACCTCATGAACTGGCAGGTGGCGCGGCTGCGCCACGCGATGAGCGGAGGCCTGTCGTGGAAACGGATGGTGCGGGAGTTCCCCGACCTGGTGTGCGACCCCGACTCGTTCCTGCCCGAGCACCGAGGCGAGCTGCTGGACCTGTTCAGCCGCTACGCCGCCGAGTGGGACCTGCCCTCCGTCGCCGCGGAGTTCAGTGTTCAGGAATACGCGCCGTTCTCCTGAACACCTCGCCGCCAGTGGACGCAGGGTCGGCGTCCCCGGAGCGGATGGAGCGAAGCCCCGAGGTGAAGGTCACCGATCACGGTCACGGACAGGCGACGGCCGCAAGAGCCGGTGCTGCAGGGGCACGTGCTACTTTCCGTCCAGCCTGCGGAGAACGAACGCAAGAGGTCCCTGTTAGTCGTACCCAAACCGGTGACGGTCGCCTCCAGGGGCCCGATCCGTGCTTGACCCGGCTGACGTAGTTCTCAGGCAGGAGGAGGCGGTCACCGACTTCGAGGGGTGTCTCGCCGCTCCAGCGATAGGCGTACCCTCCGACAGTGACGACCTGGTCTCCTCCGATCTCGTGGATACGCGTTTCCTTGTCGAGGCGCCCCCGGAGTTCCTCCACCTCCTTCTCAAGCCGTGCGATGCGGAGCTTGGAGGATTCGCCGGAGGCTCTGGTACCGGATTCGTGTCCTTCCCGGTAGCCGTGCCGGTGAGCGTCCGCGACAGCACGGTCCTGTTCGGTGGAGTGCATGCCGCAGGCAACGTCCGATCCGCTGACACGGACCTTGCTGGGGTGTCCGGACTTGGTGGGACGTCCGCACGTACGCATCTGGTCTCAGCTCATGGTTTTTCGCTCCTT
The DNA here is from genome assembly GCF_001029525.1 of Nocardiopsis sp. RV163. NCBI lineage: Bacteria > Bacillati > Actinomycetota > Actinomycetes > Streptosporangiales > Nocardiopsidaceae > Nocardiopsis > Nocardiopsis sp. RV163. The sequence goes on from NZ_LEKI01000013.1 coordinate 51,464, forward strand.
GGTCGGGGGTGAAACCGCTGGGTCACGCCCAGAAGGGCAGCAGGACCGAGACCGCGGCCGCCCCCGCGGCCAGGAAGAGCAGCGCCGCGCCCGCGCAGCCGCCGCCGCTCTTGCTTTGCGGCTCCACGGTGACTCGGGCGTTGATCCTGTGGGGCCCCCGGTCGGATCGGCGCTCGTGCGACGCGGCACGATCACGGCGTTCGAAGGGCGCCACGAACTGTTCTCGGTACTGCCGGTCGGACAGCTCGCGGGGGCGCCAGAACGCCTGCCATGGCTTCCTGTCCACTTCCTCCTGCTGCTCGGCGCGGAGCTGGGCGGCGACCATCACCCCGGTCCCGTCGTCGAACAGTCCGTGCTCCGCCTTGTCGACAGCCGCCTTCAGCAGGTCCCAGGCCTCGGCGGGGGTCATCACCCGAATGTCCATCTCGCGGGCCTTGTGGACCTTCGCGCCGTCCGTCCCCGGTTCGGCGATGACCAGCCGCACCGTCTTGGTGACGTTCACCCCGACCGTCGCGCCGTGGGACACCGCGAAGTCCACGACCGCGTTCACCGACCCGTCCTCCCCCACCGGAACGACGCGCCAGCCCTTGAGCGGGCCGTTCCTGCGCGCCTTCTCCTGGTCGGCGACGTAGAGCAGGTCCTGGATGACGTGTCCCGCGCCCAGGTTCCTGGCGGCCCTCTCCAGCTCCCTGAGTTCGGTCGAGGTCACCCGCCCGTCGGCCTCCGCGCGGGCGCGCGCCTCCAGGAGCACCTGCTCGTGCACCCGGCGCAGCGTGGACCGGGTGAATCCGGCCCGGGTGGCGAGCAGGGCCAGCCGCTGCGCCTCGTCGCCGACGATCTTTCCGTCCGCGAGGGCGTGCCCCAGCATGGAACGGTAGGCGGCCACGCCCTGGGGGTGGGGGCGGAGCGAGGGGTTCATGTCGGGCAGTCCGGCGGCCAGGTTGGCCAGCCACCCCTCCTGTCCCTTGCGCAGGTCGCTGGTGCGCGGAGCGATCCGTCCGCTGCGGGGCACCTGCGGCGCGGGTACCGGCCCGGTTCCGGACCAGGCGAGCGGCTGCGGACTCTCGTTCACCAGTACTGACAACATGCGAGCGAGGTGGCGGGCGTCGGCCAGGGCGCGGTGCTGCCCCTGCATCCACTCCCCGGTCATCAGTTGGTAGAGCTGGTGCTGGCGGTAGGCGTACCGGTCCAGGTGGGCGCGGAAGGCCTGGAGCGTGCACAGCCCCGGCAGCCCGGAGGGGCGCATGCCCAACGCCTTGAACTCCGCTCCGAGGAACCGCTCCTCGAAGGGCAGGTTGTGCGCGACGACCACCGCGTCGGACAGGTAGGTCATCAAGTCACCGGCGATGTCGGCGAAGGCGGGCGCGTCGGCCGCCTGGGCGGGGGCGATGCCGTGGAACTCCTCCCCCGTGAGGGGTCGCCCGGGGTCGACCAGGGTCGCGTACTCGTCGACGACGGTGCCGTCGCCGCGCATGCGCACCACCGCGACCTCACAGATCCGATGCCCTGCGCGGGGATCGAGCCCGGTGGTCTCCACGTCCAGGACGGCGAACAGCATCCGTCGCGGATCGGTTCCCTGGCCCCGGGTCAGGCGGCCGTGGGTGAACATGCGTACCTCCGATGCGGGAGTTCGAGGGGCCGCTCCGGAGAGGGCCGGGGGGAATCGCGGCCGTCCTCGGGGGCGGACATCTCCTTCGGCGTCGCGCCCTCCGAACCATCGCGACGGGACCGCATCCCTTTCGGGACCAAAGGCCCCGTCTGGGGGCGGACAGCCGAGCCAGGTCAACCCGAAGACACCCGCCGCCGTCACATCATCGATGAGCCTGCTGCGTCACCACTGAAACCAAAATACACATCATGCTTGTGAACATAGTTAACAATAAAATCTCGATCGTCACAGCGGCATCCGACAGCTCGAATGAACGGCGCGCGCCTCCCTGCCTTCCGGGACTGCCGAGACGATGCGGTACCACCCCAACAACCGGCTCATGCTCTTCGATTGACTCCGGCCACGGCACTGTGCCGGAGCTTTTCGAGGAAGCCCGGCGCAGTACCCGTGACGTTCGGACGCGACAGCACGCATGCCCGCTTCGGTTCAGAGCGGTGCGTTGAGGAAGCCCACCTTCTCCAGCAGCGTGATGTGGTCGGTGTCCAGGCTGTCCAGAAAGTCGCTCACGTCTGGGTGCGGAGCGCGGTGCAGCGGCGCGCTGGTACGAAGGAGCCCCACTCGCGACAGGCCCTCGCCGCCCAGACGGGAGGACGGAGTAGCGGGCGGGTCGACGCGGTACAGCCGCCAGGCGCTCCCTATGGGGCGGGATGCGAGAAGCATCATCGGCCTGCTCCACACCAGCAGAGCCCACGCCTTGGGGCCTTGGGCGTGCACGATCACCGGCCCGATGTGTTCCTCCAGGATCTCGGCGACCCTGGCGGCCACCGGAACCGGGTTGGTGAAGTCCCCGTAGACCCGGTGCACCCCGGAATCAGTCTCCAGGGTCCAGCCCGACGTCTCCAGCAATTCCTCGCGCACGTGGACCAGGGGGTCGTCCTCCCAAGCCAGCCGTACCACCCGTTCGAGCCCGGCCGGGCCGAGCACGCGGGCGTGGGGCACCTCAGGGGCGAGGAGCAACCCCGAATCGAGTTCGGGATCTGCCAGGGCGACCCGCTCGCGCAACCGGGACCAAGTGGTTCGGGCTTCCTGGGATCCGGGGGTCCCGGCGTTCAGCGGAACGTCCTCCAACAGCAGTCCGGCGCACACGGCGGTCACCAGACATGCCTGTTCGAGGGCTTGTTCGGGGATCGCTTCCTCCTCCCGAATCAGTCCGCGGGCCAACCGGGTCAGTTCGGGACGCCAGGACTCATCCCCGCTGTTCCAGACTCCTACGCCGAGCAGCCGGACCACCACACGCGTCACCAAGAGCCGCACCGCGAGGGGCGGTACGGGAGCACCGTCACCGGGGGCACAGGCGTTCACCGCGCGTTTAGTCCACCCGCGCCAGCGCTGCTTCTGCTGGTCGGTGAAGCCGTCTTCACGGTTCTCCCACTCCTGTACGGCCTCCAGGGTCTCCTCCTGGACGCCCTCCTCGTCCTCCTCCCGAGCCCCGGCCAGGTTCCAGCACTCCTCCCCCGTCTTCGAGCCGTCTCGGCTCGCGGCGGGGGTTCGGTGGCCGAACATACTCACCGTCAGCGGTACTCCGAAGGTCCTCTCGCAGCCTTCGAGGTACTCCTCCCACCGGTCCCCGACCGAGGCCTCAACGGTGCCGGAGCGGGTCTCGGCGGCTGCCGCTTCCCGGGTCGCCGTGCCGGTCAGGCCGTGCGCGGCCAACTCCTCCGCCAGCCGCAGGATGTCCCGCTGAAACTCCCGTTCCGATTCCTCGTCGAACAGCGACTCCTCGGTGTGGGCACGGCGCATCCGCGGCCTGGAGTCCTCCCCGGTCGGCCGTGCGCATGCCCTTGGGTCGACGGTGAAAACCGGTGCGGAGACTCTGCCGTCGGGTACACGCACCCGCACCACCAGCCCGCCCCCGCCCCAGGTGGTGAAGGTTCCCTCCACCTCACCGGCCCGGATCGTGCCCACGTCCTCCCAGGTTCCAGGGGAACCGTGCCGGGACGACTCGACCACGACGTCCACAGAGTAGGCGTCGGCCAAGGTCACCACCAGACCCTCTCCGGCCAGGACCGCGCCGAGCGGCACCGGCACGCCGGAGGCGTGTTCGCGCTCGAACCGCCCGGTAGTGCTGACCCCCGCCAGCCGGGAGAGGGGAAGAGCCGTGGCCTCGGGCATCAGGGAAGCACCGACCGGGACGATCGTGCCCAGCTCGCAGTTGCCGCCCGCGCGGGTGGAGCGCAGCAGCGCCGCCCCGGTGAGATTGGCGCTGCCGGTCAACGCCCATCGCCCCTCCCCCACCGACCACTCCACGAGCTTGCCGTGGCGGGGCGCATGCTCCTCCAGGAGACGGAGTTCGGCGTCCGTGCCGGCGAGCGCCCGGGCGAGAGCGTCACCGTCGTAACTGCTCGAGGACTCCTGCACCCCCAGCACCACCCGGGCCGGGTCCAGCCGCTCCACCAGAGCCCGCAGCGCGCGAGCGCCGGGGTCGATGAACGGCGCGTACAGGCGCAGCTCGTCCACGGGACCCGCGTCCAGCTGTTCGATCAGGCCCCGGTCGAGGTTGTGCACCACCCGGGCCCCGGTCTCGTCCGGTTCGCCGGACAACAGCAACTCCTCCAGTTGACCAGCCACCTCCGCCAGCCGGTTCCCCATGTACGCGGGAAGGCGCACGGCCCCCGATCCGACGCACTCGCGCAACCATGTGACCAGTTCATCCAGTTCGTAGGGCATTCCGTCGGGGCCGCCGCGCAGCACCGTCCACAGCTCGTCGTTGTGCCCCCACCCGGCCAGGGTCGGGTTGCCCGATCCGATAGCCGCCACTGCCTCGTGGTCGCCGAGCAGCAGCGCCAACTTGGGGTGGAAGGCCGAACCCCCGCAGGAGGCCAGGGCATGCATGTAGTCGCGTCCGGCTCTGCGCACGTCCACGGGGTCGTGCCTGCTCTGGGCGGCGTCACCGACTAGGGTGACGGCCGCGCCGAGACCGCGGGCCAGGGGTACCGCGGCGCGTTCCAGGAACGGCAGGTCCATGGTGAAGCCGGTGAGCAGGAACTCGCGCAGCGGGACGCCGTCCGTGCGTTCGTACCACTCGTGGAGCAGGCTCAGCGGGGAGTACATGCTCATCCGGCCACCCCCAGCAGCTTCGCGCCAGTGTCGGTCAGGGCTCCGGTGGGGCCGCTGTCCTCGCTGATCAGCCCCAGTTGCAGGGCCAGACCGGCCATCTCGTTGATCCGGGTGGCCGGTTCTCCCCTGCCCTCGTCACCGGTGCTGTAGTACCTGCCGTTGCGCTCGCGGACCTTGGAGAACACGGTGATCCTGCCGTCGTCCCCGATTCTCGTCTTCTCCCGGGCCACCCGCTGGGACTGGTGAAGCATGTCCGAGACCAGTCCGGCGGCGAACTCGGCGACGGGCCGGTCCAGCAGGTCGTCCCTGCGCTGGGCCACCCACAGGGGGTTCAGGAACTCCTTGGCCTGCCCCAGGAAGGCCCGACGGACGTCCCCCTCCAGCTCCCCGGCTCTTCGCGCCCCCAACAGCAGCAACTCCACGTTGAGTCGCGGGCTGCCCTCGTCGTGAGTGTCGAGGAGGCCTTCCTCCGCGGCGACCGGGTGCCCGCCCCCGGTGGTGTCGGGCAGGTCCCGCGCGAGCGCCCGCACGCTCGTGTTCGGCATCAGCGACGCCACCCGGTCCCGGAGTTCGTCCTCGGTCGATCCCGACCCGGAGTCCCCGTCGTTCATACAGCCGGTCACGAACGACCACAGCCGCCGCCAGGCTCCCACCGAAAAACGGCGCAGCAGGGTCCCGCGCCACCCCAGGGCCTGGGGGTGGGTGCCCAGGACCGGATCGGTCACCGCGGTGTCCCCGTAGGCGACGGCAGCGCGGAAGGCCCGTTCCCAGCCCCACTCCCAGGACCAGTCCGGGCTCTCGGGGTAGAGCGCGGCGGTACGTCCCAGGATCCGCAGGGCGGCACGCCGGTGCAGGTCCTCGGGCTCCCAGGAGTCGGGGTCGTGGATTCCCTGTTCGGAGGCGGTGAACAGGCCCGCCAACCAGAGGACCTCGGCTTCGGTGAGGTGGTGCGCCCCCACCTCAGCCAGCGCGATCAGACGGTCCCTGGACAGGTGGTCGTGCGCGGTCGCCCCGAACAGCGGGGCGAACACCTCCCGGACCGGTTCGGGGCACGCGTGCCGACCGGGCAGCGGAAGGGCACCTCCTCCGGCGGCCACTCCCAAGGACAGGCACGGGCCCCGGTAATCGGACCAGAATCCGAGTCTGCGCGGCGAGTAGCTTCGGAGCGGCGCCTCGGCGCTGTGGGCGGCCGCGCAGGCGGCCAGGTCCAGCCGGTCCTCGCCCAGGTGCGGTCGAACCCCGTCGGTGCCGTGCGGCTTGCCCCCGGCCAGGCGGTCGTGGAGGTGCCCGGCGTCCTGGCACGCCGCCGTGACGGCCGCCATCAGCACCTCGCCCCGGCGCAGGAGCCGGATCCGCTGTTCCTCGTCGGCGTCCACGCGTTCGCAGTGTTCCGCCAGAGCCGCGTAGAACGCGTAGGGCCGGGCGAAGTGGGTCAGTGTGGAGACGCCCGGGAGCAGTCGGTCCACGGTGTCCAGAACGGGACGGGCCACCCGGAGCGGGTCGATCCCGCCTCGTTGGTCCAGTCCTCTGCCGGCCCAGACCGGGCCTGTGACGGTCGCTGGCACGAAGACCTCTCATACGGGGGGCAAGGGGTGATGGCCGGGTCCCTGGGGAGGCCTGCGGTACCCCGCCCGTCAGCGGCGGAGGCGTTCACCGCTCGGCCCCGAGGCCCGTCGACCATGAAGCAGATCCGACGGTACCGGTGCACGAAACTTTGCGCTTCGCGTGACCATGAGCCGAGTGATGAGAGGAAGAGGCCTGAGGAGGCAATCCGAACTGGGAGGGTATTGCCGTATCACCCATGAGCCGCACCCGTCAGTCTTTTACAGTTCGCCGGAGCCGCAGTCGACATAGTCGCTGATGCTTTCCGAATACTCTGCGGGGGAACGGTAGGAGTCTGCGTACAGATCTATGTACTGCTGCACGAAATCACCACCTGAGAGGGATGGCGAGCTGCACCACGTGACGTCGTTGGCTTGGAGGACCTCGGACAGCCCTGCGTCGACTGCGTTCATGTGGGTGCCCTCAGCCGGCTGCTCAGATGTCTCCCATTCAGAAATACTTGTCTCAGCGACGTACGAGCCGTCGGAGACGAAGACGGCACCAGAACCGACAAGGCTTTCTTTGAAGTCCTGCCCGGCGCTTTCGATGATCTGCTCAGAATCCCCCTCGCCGAGCATGCGACCGAGGGTTTCTATACTGACCTTCCTCCTGATGAATTCCGCGCTGGGCGGGTTGCTCTCCTGAACCTCCGATGTGATCGACGACGGGCCTTGGCCACCCTGGGATGAACACCCAGCGGACTGGGCGAGGAGGGCAGCCAGCAGTGCAACTGACAGGACCCTGCTGATTGCCTCGCTACTCACCCTTCCTCCACACTCTTCTTCTCACTGCACCTTCCATGATCCGCACCCTCTTTTCACCCTCCACCGGCCTCATCCTCACCCTCCTCCTCGGTCTTTTCAGCCTCTTCCTGAGGGTTCAGGATACCGTCGATGAGCTTATGGCGATCGCCGTAAGCCTCTCCGAACGCACCAGCCATATCTTGGCCGTTCTTCAGCCCCCGATCGGACGTAGAGAATGTCGTGTTTTCAAGAGCAGAAGCCACGACATCATCCAGGTCGTCGAACTCACCTGCATCGTGACCCTCATCCTGCCATACCTCGGAGTCAATATCGATAGCCATGGACCCGTCGCTCCTGCGCTCGGCCGCACCAGATTCGATGAGGATATCAATGTATTCCTGAGGCGGCGGGCTTTCGAAGTTTCCAACCCTGGAGTTCAGGATGTGCTCCAGGATCATGATTCTCTGTTCGCTTCTGTTGGACTCATCACTCTGACCGATCGGCAGACGAGGAGAAACAACGGGCTCATCGCCCGCCAGGATTCCAGTAAGCCACTCCGCGCCCAACCCCAGCCCTTGGCTGAGACTCTCTCCGATGACGGGTATGCCGCTGGCAAGCTCCGCCGAAGTTTCCAAAGAAAGCCCGTACAGCATTTCCTTTCTTTCGTGCGCCTCCTGCTGGTCCAACTGTCTGCGACCCGATTCCTCCAGCAATGCGTTGTCTATCAGGGAACTGAGGGTTGCCGAGCCTCTACCTGCGGCGTATTGGTCACCCGTTTCCAGGTAGGTCTCCATGAGGAGCCCTTGGTAGGTGGACGCGGAACCGATCGTCCGCACTGCGGTGTCATCGTTCCCCATCAGGTATTCCATGAACGACAGTCGCTCTTCGAGCCCTATTTCGAACCAGTTGTGGTCAGAGTCGTAATTCCCCACTCCGGTGGTGGCGATCTCCTCTTCCACCGGCTCACCGCTCTCGTCGAACATCTCGTTCCCGTCCTCGTCCAGCGCTACGCTGGTTTCCGAGGGGTCGCTGTGGGCGAAGCCGAATATGTAGGCGTCGAAGATGTCGGCCAGGTTGTCGGCCAGTTCGGTGTTGAACGCGGTGAAGGACGCGTTGCTGTAGTCCGTGCCCTCGATGTCCACACCGGTGTTGGTGAGCGCCTCGTGCATCTCGGCGGTCGTGATCATCTCGACGAAACCCGCGGCGGCACGGCCAGCCCGGTCGCGCTCTTCCTGGTCCTGGCTGTGTGCGTCTTGGGCGATCCACTCGATCATGTCGCCCACGGTCTCCCCGTTGTCCTCCCACGGGTGGGTGAAGAGGCCTTCGACGGCGGTGTTGATCATTTCCTCAGGGGAACCCCACTGTTCGGTATGGGGGCTGAACCGCTGGAACTGCCCTTCCTCGCCGTAGTAGGTCCCCATGAGGTTGGGGTGGGCGTAGGGTTCGCGTTCGCCGTCCTCGTTCTCGGCACCGGCGAAGAGGTCGTGTATCGCGTCCTCGTTGCGGTTTGCCACGTCCATGAGCGAAAGAACGTCGTCCTCAGGGATGAACTGGTCCATGACCGCGGAGTACTCGTCCGAGTACATGCCCATGGACAGGCTCAGGGTCATGGAGAGCGTGTATCCGGGCTCCATCGACTCGTGAGCGTTCCCCAGCATCGCGGCCAGGGATCGGGCGTCCTCCGCCCAGACGTGCGACGAGGGCGGCGTACTGCCGGAAGGCGTCAGATGCGGTCCTTCGGCAGCTTCCCGGACACTGGGGGGCAGGTCGTAATAACCTCCGCCCACATGGGGGTCCGAGAGCGCGAGGAGTCCGTCACCCAGCACACCGAGCGCGTGTTCGCGCTCCTCGTCGGTCAGGTGGTCCCCCTCCATCGACGCGGGTATGTCGATGACCCCGCCGGGCTGGTTGCGTTCCAGTTCGTCATAGAACACATCGAGGAAGTCCATCTCCTCGGAGCGGTAACCAGTGCCTCCCTGCTGGGCCTGCATCGCGTTGGTGGTGACCATGCTCATCATGAGCATGAGTTCGTGGTAGTTCTCGTCCAGGGGCTTGTCACCGGACCAGTAGGACGAGAGTTGGTCGGCCCACTCCTGGGCGTTCTCCTCGGTCAACTCCTGGCCGTCCACGAGCATCGTGTAGCGGTTGGGGTCGAGGTTGTAGAAGGCCCAGGAGTTGATCCCGGCGTCGATGAGGGCCTGCACGTTGGCCTTGGTCGGCCCCTCTCCCAGGTCCGCGGCGACCTCGTCGGCGTGCTCCTCGAAGTTGCGGTAATTGGTGCGCTCGCGCTCCTGGAGTTCGGTCAGCTTCGCGGCGACCTCGTCGTAGATGTCGCGGCACTTGCTGGCGTCGCTGATGCCGAACACGCCCCCGCGCTCGGGATGGGCGGCGGTGATGGTCTGGCCCTGGAAGTCGGCCGGGATCTCGCCTTCCTTCTTGGTGCGGAAGTCGAACCACTCGGTGTTCTGCGCCTCGCGCTCGTCCTTGAACTCCTCGACGTGCTGCGCCCACTCCTCGAGCTTGGAGGCGGCGTAGGTGATCGCCACCCCGGCGTCCCGCCAGTACTGGTAGTCCTCTTCCGACAGTCCCTTGATGTTCCAGCCGACGAGGTCGGTGAACTGCGTGGCGGTGGAGTTGAACTGCCCGGTCAGGTCGTCGGACCGTCCCAGCAGACGTGCTTGGAGGATGGTGAGCTCCTCCGCCCGTGTCCGAATCGCTTCCGGATTGGCGGTCGTGGAACGGGGCTCGAAGGAAAGGTCGAAGGTGGCCATGGCTCACTTTGAGTTCGGGGAGGTCAGGGGCAACGAGGAGGTCAGAAGTTGACGTCGACGTCCCAGGGGGTGTCGTAGTGCTCGGCGGCCTCCAGGTCGTTCAAGGCTGTTTCGGAGGCTCCCGCCTGGATGTTGTTGGCCAGCCGCAGACCGTGTTCCTGCATCTCGACGAGGGTGGGGGCGTACTCCTCCTTGTAGGCACGCAGGGCCGAGGAGACCTCGTCACGCTGGGCGACGGTCTCGGCGTCCTCCATGATCAGATCGAACATGTCGGCCAGCCCTGCCATGGCCTCAGCGAGGGCTTCGGCGAGCTCGCCGCCCTGGAGGGCCTCGATCGGGTTGGCGCCAGCCTCGCCTGCCATGTTGGGGAACTCCTTAGACCAGGTGTGGGGTGTGAAGGGTGGGAATGCTCGTAAAATTAGCAGCCGTAACCAGGGGTAAGCACACCGGCATCGAATTCCGTATTGGCAGAAAGGCTGGTCAGTTGGACTCTCTGGCGAGAATGACCGATTCCGGCCACCTTAAGAACGAACTCCCTGTTCGCCGTCACACACCCAGCTACACGAAACGAGGGCTCCGCCAGAGTGAGCGCGAGCACCATACCTGCCGAAACGACAGATAGCCCGTCCTCGACATGTAGGCAGCCTGGTCGTGTACACGCAAGAACTGGCCGGTTGGGAAAGGACTCAACCATGGCAGCGCAGGGGCCCAGCCTGTGGCAGATCAACGACACGGCCATGAGCGACCTGACCGAGAAGATCTTCAGCGACCACGGTCAGACCGGAGAGACGGGCTGGATGGAGGGGTGGCCACTCGGTAACGCACAACCATTACGCCACCGGCGGTCCAAGGCTCAGCCGATGCCCGCCTCGGTCAGGAACCGGCTGGGCTGGCCCGACCACGACACGTGCAGGTGGTCGCGAGCACGAGTACAGGCAACGAAGAGCAGGCAGCGCTCGGCCATCAGGTCGGCCTCGTGCTGGAGCGGGTCCACCTCCTGGGGGGTGATGCCCTTGCTGTAGGGCACGGCACCGTCGTTGACTCCGATGACGGCCACGCACCGGAACTCCAACCCCTTGAGGGAGTGCATCGTCCCCGCGCGCACTCCCGGATCGTCCGGACCCGCGGTGCGCAGCTCGCAGGCGTGGACACCCGCCTCCGTCAGGGCGTTGACCACCCGCCGTGCGGCCGAGTTGAAACGGGCGGCGACGGCGATGGACGACGGTTCCGCTCCCCCGTCGATCCAGGAGCGCACCGTGTCCACGAGCACGTCGATTTCCTCGATCTGACCAGTGGCCGCGTGCGTGGTGGGCTTGGGGCCCTGGAGAGCCGAGCGGTACCCGGCCAGCGACTCGGTGCCCCCGTCGGAGAGTGCCTCCACCCTCTCTCCCGCCAGTAGTGGTCCGGCCCAGGCGAGGATCTGCTGGGTGCTGCGGTAGTTGCGGCGCAGGCGCTGCGAACGCCCCACGACGTTGACGCCGAGCGTCTTGAGGGAGACCTTCGCGTCGTAGATGCGCTGGTGGGGGTCGCCCGCGATGAACAGGTCGTCCGGGCGCGGGGCGACCAGGAACCGCAGGAGCCGCCACTGCGCGGGGTGGAGGTCCTGGGCCTCGTCGACCACCACGTGCCGGTAGCGGGGGCCCTTCTCCTCCAGGACTCGCGCGGCCTCGTCGCAGGCCTGCAACTGCGTGCGCAGGCCGTCGGCGGCCAGCCGGTCGGTGAAGGCGGACACCACCTCCCATACCCGGGTGCGCTGCTCCTCGCTCAGGGGGCGTCCTCGTCCGCGCCGGGTGGCGGACAGGTACTCGGGGAGGGTGCCCAGGCGTTGGGCGAGGACGACGTGTCGGTACTCCTGGAACAGGAACTCTGCCGTCCACGGCAACCGGCGCTCCTCCACCAGGGCACGCCAGCGCTCCAGCTCCTGGGTGTCGTTGACGTAGGAGGGCTTGGCACCTCCGGCCGCCTCGGTGAGGACCTCGGCGGCCTGGGCGTTGACCGTGGTGACGTGGAGCCGCTCCAGCCGCGCGGGGTCGTCCGTCAGTTGCCGCACCCCCTCCCTCAGCGCGGAGGCGAGCGTGTTGGTGAAGGTGGTCAGCAGGATCCGCTCGTCGGGCCGCAGGTAGGAGAGCAGGTGGTGGACCCGGTGCATGGCCACCACCGTCTTGCCGGTGCCGGGGCCTCCGGTGACCTGGTAGCTGCCGGGGTAGCTGGCCTTGTAGGCGACCTTGCGTTGGGCGGGGTGCAGGAAGGTCCGCCAGACGGTGAAGGGCTGGGAGAGGATCTCCTCCAGCTCGTCGAGCCCGGAGACGAGCTTGATACGGGTGGGGGTGTTGCGGATGGCGGTGTCCAGGTCGCCGCTGACGGGCCCGGAGGGCCGGTGGGCGACGATGTCCCGCCAGATCTCCTCCACGGAGAACCCGGCGGCGAGGTACTGCAGGACCTCGGCCTGGTCCTCGGGCAGGAGCGGGACGACACCGGCGAGTTCGTCGGTGTCGGCGATGGTGCGGGCGGCGCGCAGCACCCTGTCGGTGACGCCCAGGGTCCTCAGATCTCCGTCGGAGACCTTGGCGAACAACTGCCGCTCCGGATCGGTCGGGGCCGCCCTCCCCTCCAGGTCCGTGGTGGCCCGTTCCAGCGCTTCGGCGTCCCAGATCTCCACCGCTCCGGTGAGCTGGTTGACTCCCGCGTCCTGTTTGTTGGCCCAGTCGTAGGCGTCGTCGTGCGCCATGACCTTGAGCAGCGTGTAGCTGTCGCCGCTCTCGGGGGCCAGGACCACGCCCCGGTAGAAGTTGTCCACCTTGAAGGTGAAGATGTTGCGGTTGCGCCGTCCCTGGGGAGGCTTGAAGTTGAGTCCCTTGTCGGCCTTGAGTTCGGCGGGGGTGAGCAGGCTGAACTTCTCCATGGCGACCCGGATGTTCTTCCGGGCCGACGGAGGGAGTTCGTCGTACTCACCGCTCGCGAAGAACTGCTTTCCCAGGGCGAGTTGGGGCATGGGGGCGGGGCTCCGTTCTGGCTGGGGCGACTCGGGCGACGGTCCGGCTCAGCTTCGGCCCCGTCCCAGCCGGTTCAGGAGGTCGGCGACCTGAAGGGTTTCGGGGGCGCTGGGACCGTAGGCCGCGCGCAGGTCAGAGTACAGCGCGGGCAGCTCGGACGAGGCGCGTTCGGTGTCTCCCGAACGCAGTCGCCACAGGACCATCTCCCGGCGCAGGTCCAGGACGTCCTCGGAACGGTCCCCGCTCACCCGGCGGAACCGTTCCAGGAGCCCCTCCGCTTCGTGCAGGGCCCGGGTGGTCTCCCCCAGCTGCGCCATGCAGTAGACGGCCTGCTGCCTACAGAGGAGGGCGCGTTCGTCCTGTGGTCCGGCCTGGCGCTGGAGGATGTCGGCCAGGTCGGTGAACTCCGGCAGGGCGCGGCGCGCGTCCCCGCTGATGGCCAGGGCGTTGGCGCGCAGCAGGCGCAGTTCCACGACCTGTGCGGACTCGGAGCCCAGCACGGAGACGGCCGGGTCGATCACGTCGTCGAGGACACCGACGGCCTGGGCGAAGCGCCCCTCGCCGATGAGGGCCTGGGCATGGCTGTCGGCCTCGGCCAGCTCTCCGGGGGCCAGACCGGCGATGGGGGGCGCGGCCGCGGTGGGCTCCACCAGCGTGGGCGGCAGCGGCCTGGTCGGCGAGGGGACGACCGCCTTGGGTCGGGGGGACAGAAGA